>NZ_JAAAJC010000013.1:0-5050 GCF_009900715.1 Halococcus salsus | reverse complement strand
GAGTGGACCAAACACGAACTCGACGGTGAGCTTGGTCGCCGGTGGTCGATCGCCACGAACGGGATCGGCGTGCCGGACAGTTACGCCGTCGCTGCGGACTGATCGAGTCCGCAGCGCGGCTCGTGGTTCCTGAGCAACAGCACTCGCCAGCATCCCCGAAATCAACACCTGAGCGGACTCACGAGTAGCGTGAGTCCGCTCGAAGGAGACGCAAGAGCCAGATCGATCATGGTTCAGTAGACGAGATCCGGGAACGGCGAGTGATGTCGCTGATCAGTTGGGAAGTACCGACTGTCTTTCAAACCAATCATCCCGACCTCACAGATCTCACTACTGACGACGACCCAACCCGTGGGATAGAGCAAATACACATTATCACACGGTTTGTTCGATGGTACCACCGCCGACAAGAGATCGAGGTCGGATATAAGAAAGTCAAACAGTTCATGGCTAAGACCACCTCAAAACAGTTCGGTCTGCGATTCTTCTACTTCGCGTTCGCGTGCCTACTGTACTCGATCTGGCGATTGGTCGACCTACTTGTTCAACTCTCGCTGTTTGATGATGTCTCATCAGCTCCGCTTGTGACTGCAAACGACGTCCTGACGATAGTGAAGAAGACCGGTATTGGATAGCTGAGAACTCCCGCAGTGCGAGCAATCTGGTGAGCGGTCGCGCTATCTCCACCTCGTGGTTGTGTAACCTCTATAGAGAATTTTCACTGCGAAGGTCGGCTACGAGCCTTAGGAGCCCGAATTTCAGAGTGAACACGAATGAAAAACCGGTCACAGTGCCGCTACAGTAATCAAATTCTCAACTTCCGGGTCCACTACTTTCTGCCACCCCCGCATTTGACTTATAGCTACCCCACTTTCCGCCAGTCTGGTAGAAAACTTTAGCTTCATACCAGGGCCGACTGAGCGCGGGGCGCTTGTCTGAGATTGCCTGTGACGGACAGCTCGTCTATAATGTGTCCGTCCCGGTAATGCAAGAGCCAAGTGTCGCTTCAACCCTACATGGGTCCGTCTGTAACGTGAGTTCGCGTGCCGTGTGGGCAAACGTTGGTCGGCTTCAACCCTCCAAAGGTCCGTCTGTAACGTCGTATTCCTCGACCACGCGCTCGCGAACCTTCGTGCTTCAACCCTACGAGGGTCCGTCTGTAACTTGACATGGCAACCGCGACGGATGCCCTTGCGCAGAAGCTTCAACCCTCAAAGGGTCCGTCTGTAACTCTGGTATAGACTTAGTATGGTCCACTCGTACGGTATGCTTCAACCCTCTAAGGGTCTGCCTGTAACACTGTGCGTCCAGGTGGGATGCCCGGCGTGCTATCAGCTTCAACCCTACAAGGGTCCATCTGTAACACGAAACCATGAGACAACAACCAGAACCACTGCACGCTTCAACCCTACAAGGGTCCATCTGTAACACTACAATATTGGCTCGGACCGCATCTCCAACATCCCGCTTCAACCCTACAAGGGTCCATCTGTAACGGCGACCCCTCGGTCCGCATCGTGGGGAACATCAAGCTTCAACCCTACAAGGGTCCATCTGTAACTAGGCTGGTTGTTCGTTCGCGGATTGAGTTCGTGATTGCTTCAACCCTCCAGGGGTCCGTCTGTAACCAGGTCGTACTCGATAGACCGGGATATGCGTCGGGTGCTTCAACCCTATAGAGGTCCGTCTGTAACGGTATTCATCAAAGTCCTCGTCGCTGATACGGACGTTGCTTAGGGGTCCGTCTGTAACAACCAAGATCCTCTACGTCCACCGCGAACTGCTGTGCACTTCAACCCTACAAGGGCCCGTCTGTAACGCCGCGGGCGCATCACCGAACGTCCCCTCGTTGCCGCTTCAACCCTCCAAGGGTCCGTCTGTAACCTGACCACTCCTTCCAACACATGACCACGACCATCTGCTTCAACCCTACGAGGGTCCGTCTGTAACCATTGCCACATGGCGGGTCTCACAGCTTAATCCCTCCGGTCATGACACCTACAATCCGTCGACCCTCAATACCTTCTCAATCCCCAGGGGTCGACAACTCACCACGAGTCAGTTGAATTGAATTCCGTTACGCTCGTCGACAATTAAGCTTGAGCGAGCGACCACGCGCTCATCTCCATCGCTCTCTGGTAGTAATTGACTGAGCTCGCTAAGGGTCTCCCATCGGTCGGAGTCAAACGAATAGACGGTGACGGCGACAGAGAGCTGTGTAAGCTGGCGGCGCAAATGCGTCGCTGTCTCCCATTGTTCTTCCTTAACAGCCTCTCGGTAGTCTTCAACGAGAGCGAAATCGCCCTCCGTAGCGCAAATTACAACATCGACTTCGAACAAGTCTTCGATCAGCGAAGCTTCACGAAGCGTCCGGCCATCACCACGACTGTACGCCTGGAGAAGAATGTCATCACTCTCGCTGATTTCTGAAAGTACACTTGCAAGGTCTTGGTGATAGCTCTCGACGGCGGTGGACAGTTCCGACTCAGTGAACCCATTCTCACTCACGTTTCTCTCCACTATTTGGTGAAGTTGGTCAATAGCATTTCGCGATCGCCGAATGGTGTTGACTGAAATCGTAGATGAAATGTCTGATCTAGATCGGCTGTAAACCGCCTCGCACGGCAGTTTCCCTTTTTTACCTGGTGACTTAAGCGTCCACACCTCAACGTCTCCTCCGTCAATCCCCCATTCAAAAGAGCGATTGCACCGACCTGCAGCTTGAACAATCGAATCCAGTGGCGCGAAGTCCCGAAATACTCGCCGATAACTAATATCAACACCTGCTTCGACTAGCTGGGTGGAGACGACAATATGTGGAAACAGCTCGTCGCCTTCAGTAAGGTGTTTCATCGACTCAATCATCGTGAATAGTTTGGTTCCTGAAATCTGTCGGCTCAGGTGGAAGACTGGGACTCGCCCTTCTCTGACTCTCTCCTTTATATTCTCAGTAAGCATTTTGGGAGAGACTGCTTCGGTAGATGTGCGCTCATCATTTGGATCGAGTAATTCGTCGTACAAGGAGCCAACCTGAAGGGGCGAAGATTCGCTCGCTGTGAGGCACGATTCAACTACATCGGTCAGTGTTCGCGTGCTCTCAACCGTATTGCAAATCGCAAGTAGCGGTTCTCTATCCTCAATGAATGAGTCCACTATTCGTTGTCCTGCAGTTTGGTGGCTGATTGGCGCAATTCCCTCTTCATCGCTTAGGGAGACACTCTCATCAAAGTGATAGCGAGTCCGACTGGGAATATCGTCAATTCCAGCAGCTTCCATTGCTTTGCGTTCGATTGTGTCGATCTCGTCGTCACTGATGAGGTCTACTACCTCAACACCTGATTTACCCTCAACCCCATTCTCCCCGATAAGGAATGGCTGTGTCGCCGTCATGAGGAGTATCGTGGCTCCGTACTCCTTAACCAGTGTTTCAATCGCCCGCTTGACAAGCGGACGCCAAGCAATTGGGATTGCCTGCGGTTCGTCGACAACAATGACTGCGTTCTCCAGAGCTGGAAGTTTCGTAGATTGTGAACGCCATGGACCGACGACCGATTCAAAGAGTTGGACAGTAGTCGTGATCGTCATACGCGCCCGCCATGAGGAAAGAATCGTCTCGGCTCCTCTCGTTGAAACCTCTCGTTCTTCCGCTACGCGGTCAGTAGGTGTTTCAGCGCGGTGGTGATCAATCGAGAGTGCGAGTGGGGCGTCCTCTAGATCGACGCCAGCTGCTGAAAACGCCTCCTCAAACACACTGGCGGTCTGATCTGCGATTGTGGTGAACGGGAGAGCGTAGATCGCGCGTGCGTCTGTGCTCTCTTCGTTTTTGTCAAGCGTTCCGGCTTGATGAGCTAGAAGTTCCTCAACGAATAGCCCCGAGGCGAGAGTCTTTCCATAGCCAGTATCGAGAGTAAGTCGGACAACTCCGCCACCATTCAGACGGCCAGCTAATCCGCTGCGTAGCTGGTCGACGATATATTGTTGAATATCACTGCGGATAGCATTGAGCGCACCTTTCACACCTGTTGATGCGGCACCAGCAGATACACCCTCTACTTTGCTGTGGACTGCATCAGCCGGGAATTTCGGTGCCTCAAGCGCCTTATCTGAGATTCCTCCCGCAGCAGTACCATCAGCGAGTTGGATGGACGAATATGTCCGAAGCAAATTCTCGTACCACTGCTCATCGTTACTCTCGTCAGCGGTACTGCCAGCAAATGCCTCCATATCGAGTGTACCTGAGAGCACGTGTTTCATTACTGCTTCTCGCATTTCGCGTTGAATGTCACCCGATTCGAACTTGTCAGCGAATTCCGACCATGAGCCCCTGTCGTCGCTCGCTTCTCTGATCAGTCTATTCGCGATTTCTCGGCAGTTGTCGTTTGCTCCAATGTGTCGAACTTGGGCGAGCGCTTTGACATTGTGATTTTCAGGAGCGGATCCGAATTTTCCAATAGGCCGTCGTTGGAGGGTAGTCTGAGCGGTATCGATCCAGGATTTCGCGCTAGGGAGTTCGTCTCGTATATAAGAAATCGCGTTCGGAATGTTCGGCTCTGTTGAATCACTAGACGGCGACGGGATCGGTCGCTAAACCAAAGGCGTTGAAGCGAGAGACTTGTGTTAGCTATGACCCAAATCTCTCGCTTCACCGAGCGGTGCGTCTCGGTGGCTCAAAACGTTACTGGCGATGGAGACGAATCCGCCGCCCCGAACGGTGGCGGCGGATTCGCCGATTATGCCCTCGTATCGCTTCACTGTCTCCGGATTTACCTCGATACCACTTACCGGATGACCATCGACCTCCTGCAAGAGATGCCACAAATACTTCGGGAGATCGGCCTCAAGCCGGCCGATCTCCCTGCGCCGTCGACGTTGTGTAAGGCTCTCGATCGGATCGAGATGGGCCTCTGTCGAGTGCTGCTGCGCCAGTCGGCGCAGCTGCACGACCCATCCGAAAACGCCGCCCTCGATGCCACGTTCTACGACCGAGACCGCGCCAGCCGCCACTACTGCCACCGCACCAACTACCGCGTTCAGACGCTCAAAGTCACGA
>NZ_JAAAJC010000012.1:3645-45605 GCF_009900715.1 Halococcus salsus | reverse complement strand
ACAGCGTCCGCGGTCCCTACAAAGGAGGTCTCCGCTATCATCCTGGAGTCAGCGAGGCAGAATGCACTGGCTTAGCGATGTGGATGACATGGAAAACCGCGGTCATGGATCTTCCATTCGGCGGCGCGAAGGGTGGTGTCGTTGTCAACCCCAAGTCTTTGAGCGAAGGTGAAAAGGAGCGGTTGACTCGTCGATTAGCGCAGGAGCTCCGGGAGAGCACCGGTCCCATGCAGGATATTCCAGCGCCTGATATGGGAACTGATGCTCAGACGATGGGATGGCTCATGGATGCATATAGTATGCAACAGGGAGAAACCTCGCCAGGTGTTGTCACCGGCAAGCCACCAGTCATTGGCGGAAGCTATGGGCGGGAAGAAGCACCTGGTCGAAGTGTTGCGATCATCACCCGAGAGGTCTGTGATTACTACGATCGTCCGCTAAAAGAGACATCAGTTGCTGTACAAGGGTTCGGAAGTGTCGGTGCAAATGCTGCTCGATTGCTCGATAGTTGGGGAGCAACCATCACTGCAGTGAGCGACGTCAACGGTGTTGCGTACGATGCTGATGGTGTTGACGTCCAAAGAATCCCTTCGCACGATGAAGAGCCTGAGGCGGTCACAAAACATGCGAATGAAATTCTGCCTGCAGCAGAATTGTTCGAAGTCGATGTAGACGTTCTCATTCCGGCTGCAATCGGGAATGTCATCACTCAAGACAACGCAGATACACTCCAAGCAAACATTGTCGTAGAAGGAGCAAACGGGCCGACGACTTCCAGAGGAGATGAAATTCTCAGAGGACGTGACATCCCTGTCATCCCAGATATTCTCGCAAATGCTGGTGGTGTAACTGTTAGCTACTTCGAATGGCTACAGGATATCAATCGTCGACAATGGTCGCTTGAGCAGGTCAATAATGAATTAGAGAAAGAGATGATGAGAGCATGGAACAAAGTCAGAGCGGAAGTTGAGAAACGGGACGTCTCGTGGCGTGATGCTGCATACATTGTTGCTCTGTCTCGTCTGGCAGAAGCCCACGAAGCTCGTGGTCTCTGGCCATAATATGCAACCGCTGCTCTACCAGCCAAAACGAAAAGCAAATATCTTCGAGGAGACGTTATTCCGAATTCATCGGAGTGCTACGTACGGTGCTGGATTAGCCTTTTGTGGGTTTTTTGGATATCTTATCTGTGGATATATTGCACTGATTCAAGGTGTATTTTCGCCTGTCTATCGGTTTGCTAGCATGCGTGATCCCGTCTTTTTAGCCATTAGTCTTGCAATTGGACTATTCTTGGCAGTAAGCACCGGCAGCTTGGTCTCTCTGGCATTGCTGACTGAAGGCGATAGCGTAAACAATGGGTTTGTGATCGTTATCGGAATGGCTGGTTTCGGCCTAAGCCTTGGAGTAATACGTATTTCTATGGGTGTGCTAATATGAAAACCACACAAAAACACACGCACAAAGAATTCACTTTATTTTTCCAGATAAACCTTAACATAAATATTTGTAGCAAACCAACTGTAAAATAAAACCATGATGGAAATAATGAGCAGAGAGATCGACACAGTCGGACGCCACCTAGAGATACTGGAGTTGGTGATTGAAAACGAACCAATTGGGAGTCCGAAAATTTCGGGTCAAACAGAATATCCAGAGCATCATGTACGTTACTCACTTCGTATTCTCGAAGAAAACGATCTCATCAAACCGACAACGCAAGGAGTAGTTACAACTGATAGGGTGAATGATTTTGTGGAGGATATCAATAATCGACTTAGCATTCTCTGCAGTGAAGCTCAAGCGATGAAAATACACTCCCGATCGTACACTACTGAGTAGGTCGACTCTCTGGAATAAGAATCGAGCCGAATACAACGAATATGCCTCCGCCGGCATAGCAAATAACCGATTGAACTACTTCATACGGGGCGAGAATCCGACGTGCATTACTTGACACGTTCAGGAAGAATGGGAACTACTCTACCATGCTTACCGTGCCATTGTGTAAACTCGTCGGTTATGATTGCCTGAGCGTTCAAATCACTTGGTTTTCCGATGAGCGCTCCCTCTCCTGTGTTATTGTCGAGACAGCGAGGTCGTAGCCAAGGCTCCGAACTCCATCAAATGGACGAACAATCCCACGAATCACGCTGAAACCACTGCGATTGATGGCCTGTAAATGAATCCGGAGCGGGGGGTTTATCTTGATGTGTACGGTTCACAGTACGAACAATCACTATGCCCATGGTACCAACCCAGGGTGGTCATTCACTCGGGTCTTTTCGATTGATTCAAAATCACTCTCTACATACTGAGATCCATGGATGAAGATTCTCACGAGCAGGTGGTTCCAGGAAGCGATGAAGAACTAAATACACCAGATGTACAAGGCTACGAATTTCGTGGGGAGTTTGACTTCCACGACCTGCTAGACTCATATGCAACAACTGGCTTCCAAGCGACACAGCTCGCAGAAGCCATCGACATCGCCAAACAAATGCAAGAAGCGAACGCAACGATTTATCTCACATGTACGTCAAACATCATTTCCTCAGGACTACGTGAGATCGTCGCTTCACTCATCCGTAGAGGATATATTGATGTCCTTATCACTACTTCTGGCGGACTAACTGAGGACGTCATCAAAACAGCGCACCCATTTAAGATGGGCGAGTGGGATGCGGACGAAGCGGCACTCCGTGAGAGAGGGATCAACCGACTCGGGAACATTTTCGTTCCCTCAGATCGATACGTCTGGTTAGAAGAATTTCTCTACGAGTTCTTTGATGAATTTTTCGCTGAAGAGTCAGTGCGGACGCCAACCGCGTTTGCATACGAACTGGGTGAAGCTTTGGACGATGAGAATTCAGTGCTGAAACAGGCTGCTGAGCACGAAGTACCGGTGTACTGTCCGGCATTAACCGATGCGGAAGTCGGAAATTTCCTCTATTACTATCGCCAGCAACACGACGCTAAAATCGATATCAAACTGCTTGATGATTATGAGAGGCTCATTGAGGGGGGAATGGATGCAGACACAACGGGGCTTATCGCGGTCGGTGATGGTGTCCCAAAACACCATGCAATCATGACCAATCTCTTCCGAGGTGGGGCAGATTACGCGGTTTATATTTCAACAGGGATGGAGGGAGACGGCTCTCTCTCGGGAGCCCCTCCCAACGAAGCCGTTTCATGGGGCAAAATTAAGGCAGAAGAAACGAACTATACCCAAGTGCAAGCTGAGGCGACACTCGTCTTCCCGTTACTCGTCGCAGGTGCGTTTAGCTAGTATACCCGGTAACTAACAATATAGTCCTCAGTATTGTTTGATGACGTAGTAATGAGCAACAATAGTTTACATACATTTAGTATGTTATTTAATAGTTGAATTCATCGAATATACCGACGAGGAGAGGACTATTTTGATACTATGACAAAGTTTGGAACTCAAGCGTCTCTGAAGCCAAGGGATTAGAATGACCCAAAAATCCGATGTGTCGGTGTTCTCTGGGCCAACGACCACTGAGCAGTAGGTAGCATTCTACTCGTATCGCTCAGCGACCTACTCGCCGACACCGACTAGGGTGCACAGATTCGTATTGGCGCCTCGCACGCATTCTCTTTAAGCCTGTGAACGAGGAACTGATTTTGAGGTGATGATGCCAATTCCGAAATAACTATGTTACGGTTTATCGTGATCGGCGTGCTACTATGGACAGCGATGAATTCGAACAGCAGCTCCACCAGCTCGTCGCAAAAGCACACGAAAACGATGTTTCGGTTCGCGGGAGTTACGACCTCCAGACTGGCGAGGCCAATAGCCGAAACCTCCAACTTCAAATCACGGAAGCTGCCAGTGACGGACGATCACGGCTACTATCAGGAAAATAGCCCGCAGCATTGATTTTAGATGTGTTCTGACACTTTTGGAGATCAGTCAATCCCCATTGCCACCCATGTCTTCCATTCTTTCCTTCGTGTGTCGATGACCGCGCTCGGCGCTTCCCCCTCGCTCGTGAGCACTGGTGGCGCATCCATCGCTGCGTGGCGCTCGAATTCGGCTCGCCGTGCCGCGAGATCAACGTCGATCGAATCGCCCTCCAGTGCGGCGAGCAACTCGTCCTCCCGGAGCAACCAGACGTCATCGGAATCGGCCAGTCGGCCCTCGTCGGCGAGACGTTCGCCGGCCTCTTGGAAAGTTTCGTGCCATGCGGCGAAGAGGTAAGAGACGCCCTGTTTGGGATATTCGCGGGTCTGGATGTAGCCGCGATACGTTCGGATCAGTCGGCGGACGAATCGTTTCTGTATCGGGCCGAGCAGCCCGTGGTCGGCCCGCTGTTCGAGCCGTTCGGCTGCCGCCTTCGCCTCTCGCTCCATCTTGCGAAGGTGTTCACGGTGCTCACCTTCTCCCTCATGTTTGAGGTTTGCGCGGACCGTCGCGAGCAACCCCGACGGATTCTCGCGCCATCGTGGCCGGCTGACGTCGATCTCGCCGGCTGCACGGTGGCCGAACTCCTCAAGGAACTCATCGAGTACGGCACGGAACGCCTCGCCACCCTCGCATGCTTCGATCTCCTCTAGCGACGCATCCTCCCGCAGCGCCTCAACAACCTCGGGATGGTCACGAGCGACATCCGCGAGGTCACCCAGCCCGAGATTAATCCGCGTCACCAGATCAACTGGAAGGCCTTTGGCGACATCGTTGACGTCCTCGGGAGTGTCTGGAAACAATGGCCCAGTGGGTGGGTAATGGATGGCCTGTTCCGAGAGATTAAAGCCAGCGTTTACCCGCTTGATGGGCGTGTCGGGTGCACGCACCCCAGCTGCGACGTCCCGCCCCCAATCTGTCCACTTGGTTTCCTCACGTTCGGGGGGGTTCGGCTCGCCAACGAACGCACTGAAAAACCCGGAAAACATCGATGACATGATCGGAAAACCCATCCAAATCCCCCACCCGACCATGCCAGCGAACCGGGGGAGGGCCGCGAGCGTATCGCGTACCGTCCGATCGCTCCGGAATTCCTCGCCGCGCCGAGCCAACACATTCTCGAAGGCTGCACCCACCGATTCGCTCATCTCCGCTAGCTGATCCGGAATCTGCCTCCGAAAGACGCCGACCCGTAAGAGCGTCGTCATGTCTATGTAGAGACGCCCACCAGCCTCGACGAACCACTGCGTGTCGGGGTCCATTCCGACCTCTGTCATCCAAAGGCGAATGTACGCCATCCAGACGTCCCTCACGAGCGGTGGCATCGCTTCGGCGAACGCCTGAACGTGTCCGAAGCTGAGGTATACATGCAAACGGTCGTCCTCGGGTTCGGGTGACGGCAGCGGAAATAGCGACGTGATCGGTCGGGCCTGCACGATATACAAGTCCCCGTCCGCGAGACACCACTCGATGTCCTGGGGGCACTCGAACAGCGCTTCGATTTCTGTACCCCGTTCCACGAGCGTCCGGACCTGCTTGTCCGAGAGCACGCGGTTGTCGCGGTCGTCTAGTTCGACCGTCTTGGTTCCTCCCTCCTCGAGCGGCTGCACTGCGAATCCTTGGTTGCCCACCTCGTAGCCGAGAATTTTGCCGGTTCGTGTATCGACGTGAACAGTGTCTGCGTTCACCTCCCCGGACACCAACACCTCCCCCAGTCCGATTCCGGCTTCGATGGTCGTGACGCGGCGGTTACCCGTCTGTGAATCGGCGGTGAACAGGATACCCGCTGCGTCGGGGGTGACCATCCGTTGGACGACGACTGCCAGCGCTACCTCTTTGTGAGGGATGTCGTTTCTTGCCCGGTAGGCAATCGCGCGGTCGGTGAATAGGCTCGCCATACAGTCGCGGATTCGGTCGACAATATCGTCCGCACCGCGAACGTTAAGAAACGTCTCTTGCTGGCCCGCAAAGGAAGCGTCCGGGAGGTCTTCAGCTGTCGCCGAAGAGCGCACTGCATACGCTGTCTCGGACCCGGCTTCGGCCTCAACATTAGCGAGCGCGTTCTCGATAGCCTCTCGGATAGATGGTGTGACGTCCTGGTTTTCGATACAGGCGCGAAGAGACGACCCTACGGCGGCGAGGGCCTCGGTGTCTGTCGGATCAAGATTGGAGAGATCGTCAAGCAATGCGTCGATCGAATCATCGTCGATAAGTTCCCAGTATGCAAGAGTCGTCACACAGAACCCGTCGGGTACTGGAAATCCAGCTTCGACAAGCCGAGCTAAATTTGCCTCTTTCCCGCCGACGAGTGCACGGTCGGCAGCCGTCGGGTGATTCAGAGTGACGACGTACGGGTCGTCAGCTTCGAGGGATTCCCGGCTGTCAATGTTACTCATCTAAGCCCTCCGAATGCTTGACGTCGCGTGTCAATCCTGCTGCAACCGCTTCGACGAGTGTCTCTCGAACCTTTGGGTATCTTTCCTCAGCGATTTGCTCTCTCTGAAGGACGATCCGGCTGACCGCGCGAATCGTTTCCGTGACCATTTCAGGGTCCGGTCCTACGACTTTCCCGTCGTCGTACCAGTCCTCGATATATGGATAAAAGAAGCTCATCGAATGAGCACGCTTCTCCGTGAGTTCCTCATCCGGAATGCTATCACGGAGATGGTCAATCTCGCCTTCGGCGAGAACCTGTCGGAGCAGTGGATTCGACTCGAACTCATCAAGCGTTTCGTTGAGCAACGCAGTGATAGCCTGCTCCGGATCGTCGTATTTCTGGACGGATTCACGCAAGAGTTGCGGAATCAAGGTCTCGATGTCTTGTTCCAAGATATCGACGTAGAGATCCTCTTTCGAATCGTAGAACTGGTAGAATGTGCCCTTCCCGATCCCAACCGCTTCGGTAAGTTCCGAGATCGACGTTTTGCGGATACCATACTGAGCGAAGAGTTCGCGCCCGGTCTCACGGAGCGCTTCTCGGACCCGCTTGCGTTTCTCTTCAGTAAAAGTCGGCATGGGTAGTACTGTGGAATGGTTGTGAGTCGCGTGAGTGTTCCTCTCTGTTCCACACGCGACATTGCGACAATCGATCTTGCTTTAACATGAGTTCCACACGTGGACATATGCTATATGACTATTAGACTATTTTGGTCAAATAGATATTAACTTGATGCACCACCAATGTAGCCTGTCCGAGCCAAGATAAGCCCAAAAGCACGCGAAAATAGTCCATCCTCCGAATCTGTGAACTTCTCCAGTATGGGGGAAGTTGAGACTAGCTCTCTTAATGCATGGCCCTACCGGCACGCCATCAGAGATAGGCTTGATGCGTCCGCTTCTTCACCGTCAGCCGAGGCCACTCAACTCTCCCTGGGAGTGTGGCTGATCAGAGAGAGCCGACATTCCGAATCAGCGCTCCCGACCGTTCCCAGACGCGCAAGCCGACGAGACGAGTGAGAACAACCATTCCAATGAGTTCGACTAGCGTCTGCGTAACCACGACTGCTGGAACCAGCGCGTAGTCCGCCGGGAGCGCGAGTGCGAGTGGAAGGACCACCAGCGAGTTTCGCGTTACCGACGTGAATACGAGTGCTCGACTCTCCTCGTCGGGAAGCTGGAGTCGAGCGCCTACGATACGACCGAGGATCGCCATGATGACGAGGAACGTGACGTAGATGGGAACGACGACAGCGATGAGAAACTCGCAACCGCCGCCGATCTCGGTGCGTGGGAGGCCATCAACTACGAAGCGACGCCCGACTGGGACGACCCAGTTCGTGACCTCACGGAGGGCGGCGTCGACCACGTGATCGAGGTCGGCGGGCAGGGCAAAACGGCCACGTCCATCTCATCGGCGTGCTCACGGGTCAGCAGGGCGAGGTCAATCCAGCGCTCGTTCTCGGGAAGGCGATCGAACTCGAAGGCGTCTCCGGAGTCGGCAGCCGAGCGATGTTCGACCGGATGGTTCGGGCCATCGAGGTGGCCGGGATGACGCCTGTCATCGACCGGACGTCCGAATTTGACGAGGCCACCGAAGCGTACTGTTACCTCGAGAGCGGCGCTCACCAGGGCAAAGTCGTCGTCCATATCGACTGATCCGAATACGGCTGTGAGTGTTCCTGACCGCTTCTAAGGAACGTCTCTCTGTGAGCCCGATATTTTGGCTCGTTCGGACACAGATCTGATTCGGTGGGTTCCATCTAATAGTAATTTCCAACCGTAAAGTGAGATGAGAAATCGACCATTTGCACGAGAGGACACAACAAAGACGCTTTATAGGACCAGAAGCCGAGAAGCTGGTGGGGTTACCCCCGGTACCCCTCACCCTCGATCGGGCCGCTGAACACGCCGTAGAGGAACTTGAAGTACCACAACACCAGCAGCAGCACCGGAAACCCGAGGACGGTCACGAGATTCAGCGCCAGTGGCGACACGATCGCCTCCCTAACCAGCAACCCGGTTGGCGGGTAGATCGTCGGATACAGCAGAACTGCGACCAAGATCGTCAGTAGTGTGGGAAGCATCAGCGCGCTCGCCAGCCAGGCGCGGTACTGGCCGTGTCTGGCTAGCACGCTCCCCCCTAGCCCCACGGTGACCGAGAGGACGACGACTGCAGCCACGGGAAGCGAGAGCACCGTGTCGGCAGCGCCGCCTGCGTCGGTCAGGACAACCACTCCTAGTAGCACGACCACCCCACCGAGGTACGCCAGTGTCGCACCGATGCCGTACGCATGCAGTTCCGACGCCAGACCGGGCTCGGTTTTGGCCGCGAGGAACGCCGCACCCGTGGCGATAGAGACAGCGACTAGACCGATACCAGTCAGCACCACTGGTAGCGTCGCCTCGCCGAACAGCCAGCGGCCGGCGAGCATCCCGAATAGCAGCGGTGCGAAGACGCTGCCACCGACGAAGGCGTAGTCGGCGTAGCGCTTCCACCATTCGTCGTCGCGCTGCTCGCGAAGTTCTGGGCCGACTCCGCGAAACACCAACGCGAGGACGAACCCGATTGCGAGCAAATAGTTGTCCGCAAGGAGCCGGGAATACACCCGCGGGAACGCCGCCAGCAGCATCGTCCCGAAGGCGACGATCCACACCTCGTTGGCGTCCCAAACCGGGCCAAACGCCGCCAACAACGTCTCCCGTTCGTGTTCGTCCGTCCGGGTCGCATACAGTATACCGATGCCGAAGTCGAATCCGTCGAGGATGACGTACATCCCCAGTGCGAACAGCACGGCACCAAACCATATCTCTGGCAGCCACTCGACAAGGTAGGCGTCGACGGGCAACAATAGGTCAGTCATCGTCGCTCACCCCCGGGATCGGACCGTGCCAGCGCCCCTCACTCGACTCTCTGACACCGAGCGCCTGGAGTTCTTCCCGGACCAGCCACTTCAGGACGTACAGGGCTGTCAACATCAACCCAACGTAGACGACGACGAACCCGACTAGGGTCAGTGTCGCTTCCGTCCCGGTCAGTGTCGAGGAGACCACCTCGTTGGTCCTGAGTTCACCCTGGATGACCCACGGCTGGCGGCCGATCTCAGTGACGTACCAGCCGGTGAGTAACGCGGCGTAGCCGAGTGGCGATGCAGCAATCATCGTCCTCAGATAACGTGTGCTGTCAGACAGCCGTCCACGGTACGTGAGGTAACCGCCCCACAGCGCTAGCCCGATAAACAGGAACCCGAGCCCGACCATGAAGCGGAATGACCAGAACACGAGTGCTACGGGAGGGTTTTCCTCGTACTCGTTCAGTCCGATGACCTCGGCCTCAAAATCCCCACCACTGGCGAGGAACGACCCGATCGCCGGGAGGCTCACGGTGATGAGATTCTCGGCGCGCGGGTCGGTAAGTGCCTCGAGGGACCTCGGAAACGCGAGTAGGTGCAGGTCGGCCTGTCCCGTCTCGTAGTGAGCCTCCATCGCGGCGAACTTCTGTGGCTGGGTATCTTCGACGTGACGGCCGTAAGCGTCGCCGTGGACCGCCTGAAGCGGTGCGGAGACGATCAGGAGTACGACAGCCAGCTTGAGTGCGGTGTTCCAGACATCCGTATCGGGCTTTTTCCAGATGATGTACGCCGAGACGCCGGCGACCAGCAGTGAGACCGAAATCACCGACGCGTTCATCATATGGACGTACATCCAGGGCATTCGTGGGGTGAGAAACGCGGCAAACGGGTCGGTTAGTTTGGCGATCTCCACCCCGTTGCGGGTGACCATCTCGTAGCCCCGTGGGGTCTGCATCCAGGCGTTGACGATCAGAATCCAGAATCCTGATAACCAAGCGCCGAAGCCGACGAGCACCGACGAGATGAGATACGTTCGGTCCCCAACGCGGTCGCGGCCGTACAGCAATACGCCGAGGAAGACGGCCTCCAGAAAGAACGCCATCTTCGCTTCGAAGGCCAGCGGGCCGCCGATCAGTTCACCGGCCACCTCGGCGAACTGCGGAAAGTTCGTGCCGAACTGGAAGCTCATCGGAATCCCGGTGACAGTGCCCATCACGAAGCCAGCGGCGAACACCTTTACCCAGAACGAACGCAATCGCGCATAACGCTGTTCACTCGTCCGCACGTCTTTCCAAGTGAAGTAGATGATAAATGGCGCGAGCCCGATCGAGAGGGACGCGAAGATGATGTGGACGGAGATCGTCCATCCGAACTGCATGCGGCTGGCGAGTTCCGGGGAGAGGAACGCCACCCACCCTGGGCCAACAGTACTCAGCAGTGTGGTTAGACTCATACACTGGCCCCATTCCTCGGATCTCGGTTCATGAGTGTCCGTTAGGTGCGGTTGTGAGTCAATCGTCGGTGGATTCCCAATAGGTGGGAACAGCTTCAAGAACGGCGACAGCATTGCTCCTTGGGGGGATTCTCAGAAGCTGGGAATCCGCCGATTGGTCATACTACTAGCTCGACTATCTTTGATAGAGAGACTCACTCGATCGAGAGTAGCTCAACCGATTCAACTCCGCTGCCAGAATCATGAATGAGATGAGCACCAGACTACACGAACGTCGTCGGGGTTCCGACACACAGTCTACCGGATCCGAAGGGCGATCACGCTCGGCCTGTCCCGAGTGTAGCGGGCGGATTGTCGATGATGCAGAGCACGGCGAAGCAGTCTGTGACGAGTGCGGCTTAGTGCTCTCGGGAGATGCCCTCGATCGTGGGCCGGAGTGGCGCAATTTCGATGACGAGGAAACAGCAGATCGGAGTCGCGTAGAAGTGTCGGTCGCTATCAGCTCACCAGTAACAGTCGACAACGACTTTCGGATAACTCCTACCGAGACCCATAGTATGAGAAAAGTGAGCCCAAGACGTCACCGAACGCCGTTCTCTCCCCGGGGTCGAATCGGCGAGATACTATAGAACGGGATATCGTGTATCATCCCATGACGGCAGCTACCCAGTATGAGAGTGATAAGCCTCAGAGTACTGATCACCAAATCGAGCCACGTATTCCCGATGCACACGAATTAAAAGTCGACGATGGGAACCGACCCAGCAAAGAACGAGGACGAACCGACACTTCAGGACGTTCTCGATGCGCTGGATGATCCTGACTGCCGAGATATTCTCAAAAACACTGATGAGCCCATGACTGCTAAAGAACTCGCAAAACACTGTAAGATCCCACCGTCGACAGTATACCGTAAACTGGACCTCCTCAGTACGACCTCGCTCGTGCGAGAGCTCATGCACATTGATTCAGAACGTGGCCGGATTACGCGGTATCAACGAGACTTTGAAAATGTGACCATCTCAGTAGGCGACGACGATCAGTTCGACGTAGCAATCGACCGACAGAGGCTGTCGGCAGATGAACGCCTCGCTGAGATATGGTCGGAAATGGGTGATGAGCTATGAGCCAGATGATGTTAACGATTATCGTGCTCAAAGCCGCAATTCTGCTCTTAGGTGGAGGAATTACCTATATCGCATACCGGGCACATCGACGGACAGGAGCCTCTTCATTACGCGCCCTTGCAATCGGTTTCGGGACTATCACATTTGGGGCACTCCTCGGAGGGATCGCCGATCAGGTATTCAACGTTGGCTTCGCAACAGGTGTCGCAATAGATAATCTCTTGACGATGCTTGGATTCGCGATCATCACATACTCCCTCTATATCGAGCGATAACTACCGATTTGGTATTTGGATTATCCAGCCTGTACCAACTCATCTGTCTTCGCTATCAAGCCATTTTTGTCCCCACTCATAAATCTCGTCGAATGCGGAGAGGAGGCCCTCGCCCTTTGGTGTCAACGAATAATAAACCGCGACTGGACTTGCTTCTTCAACCTGACGTTCGACGTATTCTTTCTCTTCGATATCATCCAGTACGCGGAACAGTGTTTGTGAATTAGCATCCGTCGCTCGCTTGATTTCGTTGAATCGGAGATCCCCCTCCGAGGAACATGGATTACGGACATTCGCCACCGAGACCCGACTTCTTCGAGCGTTTCGAGCACGGGGCAACTATCGTACTTTGCTTCGATGGATGAGTCCGACGACATTGATGTGACTTGGTCACAACTATGTTCGCTCAACTATATTAAGGTCACATTCTAATACCAAAGTGTGAAGATGTGGTCGGAACTGTGGCACTCGCCACGTATCGTCAGACGACTATCGACAATCAGAAAACATAACGAACGTACTACTACTCGGTGCAAGCGGACGAATCGGCCAACGAATTGCAAGCGAGCTGCTCGGACGCGGTCGATAATCTCCTCGACGGTGAACTCGTTGGCGAGACGGTTCGCGTCCTGCCATTCGAAGTAACCCGTCGTTGCGCTGGTACTGTGCTGGACGACTCTGGCGGTTGGCTCGCGCGATACCTAGCTCTGTGACCCGGTCTAGGTCTGATGTCGGCTAGGTAGCTGCTCAATGCATGGATCGGGCGTTTGTTTCGGCTCTGTCCCGGCAGTGGTAAACGAGCGCAGGTCAGTCTCAGGGTGGTATCTCAGAACCGGACCAGCATGAAGCGAAATAAAGCGGTGCTGAACAGTGCCGCTGCTCACCACCGAGGCGATCACAGGGCTGTTCCGGCCTCAGTCTGGCGGATCGAGCCCGTGGTACTGCTTGGCGACGGTCAGGAACTGGTTCGCATCCACTCGCGGTGCGTACGTGCGGTTCTCACCGTCGATGGCAATCTTCACCAGCAGGTCCACCAGCCGCCAGACGTTATAGAGGACGCACGCGAACGCGAAGTTGAAGAACCGATAGTTGCGCTCGGTCGAGGTGGTTCGCACCATGAAGTGCTTCTGCTTTTTGAAGCCGTTCTCGATACCCCAACGACGGCGATACCATCGAATCAGCCGCTCGATCATGTGGACGAACGCTATTCCGTCCATCTGCTGATCGTCGGCGTCACCGGCGGTGACGTAGGGGTGATTCGTCTCGAATACCACGGTTCCGGCGGTGTCCACCTCTCCGTTCTGTGCTTTCTGCTTACGCTCTTCGACTGCCTCTTCGCGCTGGATGTCCGCGAGCAGCCGCGAGAACGACATCCCCTCGCTCGGTTCGCCGTCCACGTCCTCGAACCCCCACTCGCCGCACAGCTCCGTCCATACTGCTGAGAGATCGTCGTCTTCATCCTTGTCGTCGTCCGAATTCGACCGTTTTGGGAGGTAGACCTGCTTGCGGGTGGGCGATCCACCGTCGGCTTCCTCCTCAGTGACGTGGAACCGTTCGCCGTTGCGGTACATCCACGCGATGGTGTCTGCTTCGTCGCTATTGGTGAAGATGCGCGTCGGATTCAGGTAGTGGACACCGTGCTCCTCGCAGGTGTCCTTGACCGACTCACTATCGAACTCACGGTCCATCATCACGAGGTCGATATCCACCATCTCCGTCGCCTGCGACAGGAGCTTCTCGACGATCTCGTCTTTCGATTGTCCGCGCACGCGCGGAATGGCATCGAGCACGAGCGGGACGTCCATCCCGACGACTTTGAGCACCGCCCACTGGTAGTAGTCGCTACCGTCCTTGTACCCGAGGATATCGTCCTCTTGGTCTTCCACGTCGCCGGTAAACGGGAAGCCCTTGGTCACGTCGATGGCCGCCATGACTGACCCGTCGAGTTCGCCGTTCTGGCGGGCGCGAGCGATCAGCATTCGTGTGGTGTTCCGGAGCATCTCCCGAATCTCCGAGACGGAGAGCTTCCCGATCTGATAGCGATGGGTCGATCCCGTCGGGATACGTTCCCGCGTGGTATCGAGCGAGAACGACGCGGGACCGCTCCGCGCGTACATGTCCTCGCGCATCCCCATGTAGGCGTGTTGCTCCCAGAAGGCGTTCTCGTGAATCTGCCAGTTCTGCCCGCGGTCGAGCGCGAAGGCGTCGGTCACGAACGGCTTGGCCTGCTGCCAGACCTCGTCGGTCTTCTCGGCGACGAGTTGACGTTCGGGAGTGTCGTCATCCTCCGACTCATCCGTTTCTTCGGTCTCGATCCGGTCGGGGAGCGGAACCTCGCAGGCACGCGTTGCTCTCACAATCGCGTCAGCACACTCCTGTACGGCGTCGTGGAGCTTCTCACTGAAGCGTTCGTTCCACGCGCGCCAGAACGTCGATTGATTTGGGAGCGTCTCGAAGCCGAGATTCTGGCTCAGCGAGGGATGCGCTCGGAGATGGTCGTGAAGGGCGGTTTCGTCCCAGCCGTTGATCTCCATAAACAGGCACGCTCGCACCAGTAGGGCCATCGGATACGGTCCCGAGTACGGCGCTAACGAATCGTGTGCGGCGAACGTGAGATGATCGATCGGAAGGTGGTAGATCAGCGTCTCGATGTCGGCGTAGCTCTCACACCGCTCGCACTGTGATTGCGCGATGGTCGTGACATCCGCGACAAATCCGTCGAGACCATCACCACTCCCGTCGGATTCGTCCTCGACAAACCGCGAACGGTCATTGTAGCCGGTCGCATCGGCGACGAGAGCCGCTGCAACCATCTCAGCAGTGTCGTTCAGCGGGGTTGTGGCGGATGATTTCGCGTCGATACGTGGATCTGTGTCGGGTTCGTCCGACTCTGGCGTTGGCTTCGTCCCCATCTCGTATATCTAACCGTTCCCACAAGTCGTTCAACAGACGAACACTGAGCGGAGGGCTCACTGCTTACACGCGGCTACCGTAGTGCAGTGAGTGTTGTCCCATCGGTTTCCGTCGAGTATGGAGGTCGCCTTGCCACCGGGTCATGATCGAGTCAGTTCGTTCAAGCGCACCGATAGCTCTGAACGCTTGCTTTCCGGCGAGCGATTACTGCTCTGGGCTTCTCGTCGGTGCGGGCGGGTGTCCGCTCTGGGCATTGAGCGGCGGGAGGTCCTTCTCGCCAGCGGTGACCTTCGCACGTTCGAGCCGCCATTGGTCGTTGTCGAACGAGATATCGTAATTCGCCTCGGCCCGTGCAAGGATGCTCTGGACCGCTGAATCGGGAATTTCGAAAAAGGCGGCGGTGGCGTGCTTCTCGCGGCCCTTGCGGACCTCGCGGATGAACGTCTGGGCGCGAACGTATTCCGAGGGAATCTGCTGGAGGAAGCCGTCCTCGACGGTGTAGCCAAACGGCGGTCGGCCAACGCGCTTCCCGTCGGCGATGGCGGCGTCGATGCCCTCCTGGACGCGCGAGCGGATCATCTTCCGCTCGGCGTCGGCGAACACCATCATCATGTTGAGTATCATCTCGGCCATCCAGTCGTCCTCACCGACCGTGCCGATGGGTTGGTTCACGAGATCGATGTCGACGTCTTTCTCGCGGAGGTCTTCGACGAAGCCAGCCAGGTCGGTGAACGACCGTCCAAGCCGGTCGAGTTCGTGGGCGACCACCACGTCGTACTCGGCGACATGCTCGCGGAGGCGCTGATACTCCTGTCGCGAGGTTGACGCCCCGCTCTCGCCGAGGTCGCAGAACCAGTCGATCTCGTTCGAGTTCTCTTCCTCGTTGTACTTCTGGCGGATCGCTCGCATCTGGCGATCCTCATTCTGGTCGTCGGTGGAGACGCGGACATAGGCGGCGATCTGTATGGTGTGTTCGGACACCCTAATCGTACCCCGATTCAGTATATAAAGAGCGTGGGTTTTCGTATCGGTATGGGAAACTACTCTTTATCTTGCAGACCTCCACCAGATGTGTGAGGCGGTACCTCGTGACTTTATCCCAAGGCAGCTCACACTTCATTTGAAATTGTGAAAATCATCCTAATGCCCTGTAACTTCCAACCCAATAACACCAGCGATGATGAGCTCAATAAATCCAAACCGGACAACACTCGAAGTCTCGTCAAATAAGACAACGCCCAGGATAGCAGTTGCAGCAGCTCCGATGCCCGTCCAGACTGCATAGGCTGTTCCAATCGGTAACGATTGAACAGCTTTCGCGAGCAGAACAACACTGATCGCCATTGAAATCACAGTTGCGACGCTGGGGACGAGTTCCGTGAACCCGTCTGAGTATTCGAGACCGATTGCCCAACCTGTTTCGAAGACCGCTGCAACGATGAGGTACAACCACGGTGAGACCATCTAAGAAATAAGCAAACTCTAGACATATTGATTTCGATACTCAATTCATTAGCCGAACCACGATTATCGATACCCGCGAACAGCTGTTCTCGCCAGTAGAAGACGTTTGTTTCAGGGCGGGTAGTGCATCAACATCTCCTTCTAAGAAAATAGTCTGAAGTTGGGTACTGCAACATACCACTTTTCGCCTCAGCTGATTGTGGATAAATCTTAACAAATATGTTCGTCAGCAAAATCACCTTCGAAATTATGAATCTGCTAATATTGGTTTGTATAGTCTCATTTCTCATGCTCTGACATCAAAAACATCCACTGATCGGTTAGTCTATACTTGGAATTCGCCCTCCACACCATCCATAGATACACTCCCGGTGACTTCAGTGTAGGGATACGGCATCCCAATTCCTTCCGCGTCGAAGCGCTTTTTAACGGCTTCAGTGAACGCGGCTACTGTGGATGCGTAGCCCGTTTTGTTCGGGTCGATCCAAACCCGCCCTGAGAGCACTACGGCAGAGTCCCCGAGACTCGTAACCGGCGCCGATGGTTCCTGGCTCGGAAGCACACCGTCAAGGTTCTTCGCCTCCTCTATGATAACTCCACGCGCTTGTTCGATGTCCGCATCGTACTCGATACCGAAATCCACCCCGACACGGAGTTCATCGTTACCCATCGGATTCGTCACGACGGCGTTGACGAGGTCACTGTTCGGTACGGTCATTTCCTCATTATCGAACGAATTGAGCTTCGTCACGCGAAGCTGGACCTCTTGAACGACGCCAGTATGGCCATCCCATTCGATCCAATCGCCCGTCTGGAAGGGCTTATCCTGGATGATGAAAATCCCTGCGACGAAGTTCGCGATAAGGTCTTGGGCGGCGAAACCCACAGCCAGAGCAAGCGCACCCGCAAGCGTCCCGAACGCTGCGAGGACGACACCGGCACCTGCGATGGTCGCAGCGATCGCCAGCGCCACTACAGCTGTAATTACAACGACTGTACTGACAACCAGTCCGACAATGGTTTCATTGATGCCGCGACTTCTCAGTCCCGTACGCAGAGCTCGGACAACGAGTGTCTTCCCAACGTAGTAAATGACTACGAACGAGATGGCGAACAGAACGACGGTGACTGCCGCACTTACTATCGCTGGTCCGTACTGATTTAACAACAACTGTGGGTCAAGCGAAAACCCTTGTTGTAGTGGTATCATATATTGCGATTACAGGCACGTGCAAGCTATATTTATCCGTTTCCAAATCCAGCGATGTGATATAAGATGCCAAGATTACCTATGGCCAATCTATATAGATCTTCCCAAAACAAACATAAACAGAGATTAAATTTGCTAATATTTAACTGGTGGGCATCTGTTGGGGAACATGGCACCTCTCACGGAAAGTGACAGGTGCGAAATGGTGATACAAGTGACACTAAACATGATTCCACTCCAGGTGCAAGTACCGCAATACCTCCAAGAGACGATCACGAATATCGTCCCTGCGATCTTAGGGATAATCGCTGCACTGCTCATCCTCCTTGTGGGGATAATTCTTGGTCGAGTCTTAGGTGGAGTCGCCAAGCGTGTCGTCGAGCGCATCAATCCGTCGCAGTACACGCAAGGAACCCCACTCGCTCAACCAGGAGGCGTTGATCGCGATATCGCACAGGCGTTCGGGAGCCTCGTGAAGTACATCATCTACTTCTTCGCATTCATGTTGGCTCTTGCGCAGGTCAATCTCCCAGTGCCCGGCGATATCCTTACGGATATTACGACTGCTGGGCTTCAAATTGTAGTCGCAGCGATTATTCTGATAGCAGGTGTTGCAATCGGTCGGTTTGTCGGTAATGTTGTCGAGGATATCGTCGACAACCTCGGACTCGAAGTCTACGTTCGCGACACGCCGCTAGCGTCCGCCACGCGGGCGGCAGGCGGTGTCGGAGGTGCAATTGGGACGGCTGTCTCGGTATTGATTTACTACTTCACGCTAGTCGCAGCGGTCGATGCGCTTCAGTTCGCAGCCCTTTCACGACCATTGAGTGCGTTCGCAGGCCAGCTTCCGCTAATTATTGCAGGTATTCTTATCCTCATCGTGGGAATCTATCTCGCGGATATTGTCGGCGAGTTCGTCGCGAACATCAACACGAGCCGCGCGGCGAATTTTGCGGGTCTGGCAGTTCAGCTGTTCGTTTACTATATTGTAGTCGTATTTGCTCTCGATACTGCCGGCTTCGATACGTCGGTGCTGATGAACCTCTTCAATACGGTGATCGTGGCGTTCTTCGGCGCACTCGGTGTGGCGCTTGCACTCGCAGTCGGCATCGGTGTCGGCTGGGGGAGCAAGGACTACGTTGCCGAGAATATCGACGAGTGGATGTCGAGCGCCCGTGACAGCGCATCGGACCTGGCAGAGGAGTCCGATGATTCGCCGAACGACAACTTCGACTCACCAGGCTCAATTGATGATTAACTGAATCTAAAGTTTATATCCCTTACTATCATTCTTCTCGTCTATCTCTTGATGAGCAGGTCAGCTACCACGGTTCTCGTTGAACCAGTAGGTGGCCGGGTAATGCGTCTCTCTTACTTTGAGTGTTCATCTGATTCAAGCGAATGCCCTGATTCTCCTTCACCAACTTGCTGTTTAATAGCATCGAGCGGGTACCAGGCTACTCATTTCCCCATAATATCCAACATCTATAAGCAGGCCGTTCTCGAGAAGAACATACTAGACGACAATGGACGCTATTCCAAGAGTTTTGTATCATACATTGTATGTAGTCATGATCTTATTTTGTGGTGTCTGGTTCGGCATCCAATACGCGACTGGGACTTCTTGGTGGAGTATCATCTATCTCGCCTTACTTGTTGTACTCACTGCTGTTGGCATTTTGCAGTATGAATCACCCGAACGGACAGACGACACGACTATCTATGACGTTGAAGCCGCTCGTGAAGCGTATACGGAGGGGCGGATCACACTGACGGAGATGGAGCGACGTGTCAACATTGCGCTTGACCCCGAGTCTAAACAGCTTCGCAGGTATGTCGAGGAGGTGAAAGGCGTTGGGCCAGAGATCAGTGCTGCGCTTTCTGCGGAATATAGTTCGACAGAGGAGCTTTCGAAAGCGTCAAAATCCGACTTGGAGGAAATATACGGAATCGGACCGAACACTGCACGCGCTATCAAACAACAATTCAACCACCAACAAGTGTTGGGAACTACCGATGAGACATAGCTCGAAATGGTATAACAGCAGAGTGGAAAGAGTTGCTCTATTGAAAATGCGGTACAGCGGCAGGATTCACTGACGTTGAATAGAGACGTCACGCAGTTGAGTCAGAAAGAATCGTGAGTTCCCAGACTGGTTTGGCAGCGACCGGCGCGATCCGTTCGATCAGGTATAATCCAGACAAAGTAGGAGCGGATTATACCGGAGGATGATTGCCTAAACCCTCAAATCCCTACGCTGCCATCCATTTTCAATAGAGCAGAAAGAGTTGCCGTGTTGAATTGGGGGGCAGCACAGTGATCACAGTTGCTCACAGAGTTATTCGATGTTCGAAATAGCGAACATCAGGACGATCTCACGGAACTCACAATACCAGAACTACGCTCGCACGGCGTTGCCGAGCGTGCGCTTGATTATCGTGAACACGCTCTCGGACATCGACCGCTGGCGGTATCGAGGGCCGTCGACCCGCGGTTGTGCGCGTAGTCGATGGGCCGGAAGACCCGGTGCTTGATCAGAGGTCTCACGCCTTCCTCTCGTAGTTCCTCCCGCGACACTATCCAGTTGTAGCCTTTGTCGGCAACGAGCTGATTTCCGCAAAAACGAACGCGAACGGAATTTTGCTAGCTTATCACACGGTAGCGATACATACGTTATATCGTCACTATCGTAAAGAAGAACACATAATTGTCAGGTAGGACACACGGATATAACTCGCGGTCGTTCCTGTCGGGGATGGCAGCAACGCCTGCATGGAGACGGCTGCAGACCCACTCGACCGCCGATTCACCGACGACGAACTCGACGCCGAATACGACCGAATCCTGTCGTTCATCGAGGATAACGTCGAACGCGAGGTCGAACGAATGGGCCACACCATCGAATACGACACTCAGTCGTCGGTCTCTCCGGCGGCATCGACAGCACCCTCGTCGCGTACCTCGCTGACGAGGTGCTCGGCACCGAGAACATCTATGGACTCGTAATGCCGAGCGAGGTCAGCGACGATAAGACTATTAGCGATGCCGAGCGCACCGCCGACGAACTCGGTATCGACTACAACATCGTAGAAATTGAACCGCTGGTTGACGCCATCACCGACGTCGCCCCCGACCGGAACGACGCTACTGGCGACGACGATCTCCGTGAGATGATCGAATCGCTCCAGCGTACGGTCACCTCGGTTCGAACCCGGACCCTGCTCGAACAGTTGAGCGCGATGACGACGAGTGGTGTGCTCGTCGGCACGAGCAACCGGAGCGAGTGGCTGACGGGCCACTTCGACAAGCATGGCGATGCTGCCGTTGATTGTCAGCCGATTCTCCATCTCTACAAACAGCAGGTCAGACAGCTCGCCGACTACGTCGACGTCCCCGACAGGATTGTCGAACGCAAGGCAAGCCCGGATGTCGATGGTCTCGGCACCGACGAGGAGAACCTCGGGATTGACTACGATACCGCCGATTCAATCCTCGCGCTCGCCGTTAACGGTCCCGTCTCGTCCGGCCGAACCGCCGAACGATCGGTGTCGAAGAAGAAGTCGTAGAACACGTCGTGGCGCTCTACGACCAGTCGTAGTTCCAGCGGTCGTTCGCGCCGTCGCTGCTGGAAACCGACGACTGAGACGGCCACACTGGCAGCGAAATCGCTCAACCAGCATCCTGAGACCGCGAAGTGAACTATTCAGCACCGTATTCACTCCCCACTCGATTGCGCTCACAACGCTCGGATGGACATGGACCACTACTATACATGAGCGTTATTCATTTGCTCAAATATCACTCAACCGATCTGATAACAAACCAATAGAATTTGCACCCAGGTAGTGTCTAGTCAGTCGTTCGTTACCTCTTCAACTGGCGTGCGGTTATCGAGTGCTTGATTCGGTCGCTGGAGATTGTAATAGAAAGCAAAGACGGCGAGCCAGCGCTGCGCACTGGCTCTGCCGCCCATCCACGTGTTATGGGAGCGCCAGACGCGCATTTTCAGTGTCTGGAACCACTTTTCGATCAGATTTCGCGTAACGTAGTCGAGGTGACCGCCCGGATCGGTTTCTGCGAGGGCAGTCAGATATCCCATACCGTCCACGAGGAATTTCGTCTCGGAGAGGTTATGACGGCTTCTCGCGTACATCCTTCCCGACTACTACCGACGCCAGTATCCAGTCCGCGGCGGAATGCCGCGGACGTTCCGATTGATCCGCAACTACTGGAACCAGTCACTCGGTGAGTACGGATAGTTCCTGACGAATCCGATGCGTTCGCCGCTGCTCTTGAGAGGCGGCTCCAAGAAGTTCATCTGAAAATTCTGTTCTATAGTCAGCTCATGCATTAATGCTGATCTCAGCAGACCACTTCCCATCAGATCCAGCTGATTTACCGGTCTGAGATTGGGGAACCGCTGAGGTAGCTACAAATACCCAAAACAGAAATAGTATAATCGTCGGCGTTACTGGCGGTGACAGAGGGATGATTCGTCTCGAATACCGTTGTTTCACTGGTGTCCATCTCTCTCTCTCCTGTGCTTTCTGCTTGCGGTCTTCGACTTCCTCTTCACGCTGGATGTCCGCGAGCAGTCGCGAGAACGGTATCCACTCGTTTGGTTCACCGTCCACGTCCTCGAACTCCCACTCGCCGCATATCTCTTTCCACACTTCTAAGAGGCTGTCATCCCCGTCATCGTCAGCCGACTTCTGGCTCCTCTAGGACTTTTCAGTTTGATCGATGGAATGTTTCATGTTCGTCTACGAATCCGCTTAGTTCTTGTAGGTACAATTGGAATGCAGTAACGCCGGATTTTGTGATACGGTAGCGTGTTTCGAAGCCATTTTGAGCCCATGCACGTCGATCCTCAACATACCCTGCTTCCTCTAGTTTTTCTGCGTGTGAGGCAAGATTCCCATCTGTGAGATCCAGGTGATTTCGGATGCGGGTGTACGAGACGTCTCTGTGTTTGTATAGAACCCCCATGATTCGGAGTCTAGTTGGTTGATGGATGAGTTCGAGATCCGATGGGAGATTCATTTTACCCTCGATACGTTATTATCCAGCCTGTGGCAAAATACGCAACTCCCTGGGTAAGTCCGAGAGCAAATCCTTCCCCGAGAAGTGAGAGGTCTGCCTGGTGAATTGCGATGCTCGCAAGGAGTATCATGGCACCGGCCATTATCATCGGTGTCAGCACCCATCTCGCGTTGTATAAGATATAGAAGACCACACCGATGACGGCTGTGAGGACGCCACCTGTAATGCCCATGATGCTGTATATGGTTACATCAGATCCGAGTGTAATTGAGACGCCAGCTGCAATTGCGAAGAAGAGGATGGTGAATCCTATTCCCAGGGCACCTTGGCTGAGTGAATTTTGATCCCGACCAAGTGTAATTGAGTGCGTGGACCAGAGTATTGACGTGGTGATAACTGCGCCTGCTATCCATGGAAGCCAGAGGAAGGCGAGCACGAGTGAGCCGTTCTCGTGGGTGGTTAGCCACGGGTCGGCTGCTGTGTAGGAGATCGGGATCGCTGCGATCGCCAGCGCAAACACCATGAGGTTTAGGCCAAATGTGCGTGCGGTCAGCGTTTCGCCGTATCCTTCTATCTCTGAGAGTGCCTGTACTGCTTTGGTTGCGGAGAAGTCTTCGGTCGTTTCTTCCGTCATCACTTCGTCCTTATCCCCGCAGATAAATATTGGATTCGAGCCTTTGTAAGACAAAGATCGAAATCCTCTGAATTTGACTCGATTGAGATCAGTCGGCGTTAGCTCAGTCATTGCAAACAGTTCAACCTGAAATCAGGCAGATGGATTTCTCATACATCTCTGAAGTCAGGCAGGTGGGTTTCTCATGCACACTGGACTCGAATCTATATCAGTAGTCTAAATTTCGCAGGTGGCTATGCAGGACGAACCCACCTAGCTGACCTCTGGTTTCTCGAACCCTTTAGCGAGAGGAGTGGTGTCAGTCGTCGGTTGATCCCGGCGACTCGAAGCCGTCGCCCGGCCCAGAATCAGATTCTGCGTCCTCATTGAGATCGGACGCGCTATTGCGCACACTCCCCATCCAGTCATCGATGTTTTCGGCAACGTAATCCTGCCCACCGAGTGCAAGCATCCCACCGACACCGATGGCAAGTGCGAGCCCGAGCGAACCGAAGAACGCCACGATGACCGTGTTGAACAGGCTCGTGAGCACGGACGTGTCGAATCCGGCCGTGTCGAGTGCGAACACGACGACGATGTAGTAGACGAACAGTTGCACAGCCAGACCCGCGATGTCAGCCGCCCGGCTCGCATCGACGCTCGCCACCATGTCACCGAGCAGATCGGCTACGTAGATCCCGACAATGAGGACAGCGAGCCCACCGAGAATCAGTGGAATCTGACCGATGAATGCGGTTAGTGGTTCCGACAGAGCGGGGAAATCCAGCGCGTCGACCGCCGCGACCAACGCGAAGTAGTAGATGAGGAACTCGACGAGTTTCCCGGCGGCGTTACCAATACCGCCGACCGCGTCCGTGGCATCGGCGAGCGGTGTGTCCCGGACATAGCCGTTGAGCCTGAACCTGGAAACAACGCTAGCGACGAGGTCGCCGACGAACCGCCCGATGGCGAACCCGACCACGAGGATAATGCCGGCGACAATGATCTGCACCGCACCGTTGGCGATGTTCGTTAGGAACCCGCCTGGAATCGCGATCCCAAGGGAACTGACCGCGGCGAGAACTGCGAGTAAATAGATGACGTACTTGACGATTTTTCCGACCCCTTGTGCGATGCTTTGGTCCGCATCGCCCTCACGTTCGAGGGGTGTTCCCTCAGTGTACTGGGCAGGACCGATCTCTGCGACGAGGCGCTTGACAACGCCGCCAAAGATCCGGCCGACGATCCATCCGAGCAGTAGGATGACGATCGCGCCAACCACCAACGGGATCGCTTCGAGAAACCCGTTGACTAACGGCTGGAGTGAGTCCGGGGCTGTTTGGAGAACGATACCATCGCCGAGTGTATGTGGATACCTCATTGCTATCACTGATGTCACACATTCGCTGACGCCCAGCTCATGCGAGACAGCGGCAATTCACGGAGACCAATCATAAATGTTTATCACGATGAGATACATTAGTTCAATGTCATTCAGTAACTAAGTGTTTACATATCTTGCCATGTACTCGTTGTATTCTCTCGACACAGGCTGTTATTTCTAATAAGACAGGGTACGTGAAGTCCTGTGAGGAATAGAGGTACTCATTAAAACCCTTCCCATTGAGATGCAGGTTGTCCAATGGTGGTCGTTCATTAAGGAACGCTTGGCGTTGATTGGCAAGCATATCGCAGTCGTGTTCAAGCGCGTAGAGTTGGTCACGGATAGCTCTGAGATCCTCGGCGGACCGTGCTTCAAACGGTGGATCAGCCAACTTGGAGACAGTAGTGGTAATCTCGCACAGCTGGTTGTCAGCCTCCGTGAGCGATGTCGCTTCCTGATCGAGCCATATCAAGAACGCTTTACGATCGCGAGACGCCTGCTCTGCAGTGCCAAGGATCGTCGTCTGGAGATCCGAGGTGATGTAACTGTTCTGCTTGAGGATATGACTAATAGCTGGCCCGAGTTCTGCCGCAATGGTTTCGTAGATCGAGGCGTCGTTGTACTCATTGTGATAGTGGCTAGTATCCAGAAGCGTCTCCTGAAAGGCATCCTCAATTCGTCCGACCGTTGTTCCGCCAGGTTCCGTATCGGAGAGTGTGTGGATTGATTGCTGATGTTGCCTCCACGCCCCGTCCTGGGAGTGTTTGCATTCGATGTCGGCAACAAGACTATGAAATCGCTGAAATGCACGCTTTTCAGCCTGTGTTCGGGCCTGCTCACGCTCAACGCGCTCATGCGCGTTGCTGATAGGTTCGATCGCTTGTGAGGTCATGATATATCTGTCAGTAGTTGAAAGTGGGGCAAATCCGGAACCGGTTAATGTTGGCGTGTTATTGTGAATAGAATTATTTACATTCTAAATAACAAAACCAACCTAAATTATCAGATTCTAGCCTTTCTTCCGGTTGTTGCTGCTGGATTACTCTCATCGACGGTTGGTTCTATAGAACTGTTTTTCTGTACCGGTAGCCCGTTGCACGGTATCGAAATCAGTTCAGATGTATCGCACAGTGGCCACTAATGATAGAAACAATCATATTCACTAGAGTGGAGGTCGGAACAGTGGTATGGCCACCAGCCGATCCGGCTCCTACGACAACACCGCCTATTCGCATAACAGGCTAACTGTATCGAAGAACACAACAAGGACGTTCAACTCAAGCAATCCATCTTAGACGAGACATACAACCGACGCACAGGAGTCGAAGAACCAACGACGCGGTCAAGGACTGCGGCCCGGCGCAGACGTGCCCGAGGCCGCGTTCACGCACGAACACAAGTATTCCTTGCGCTGTGTCTCCGGATCGTCGTTGCAATCACCAACTTCGAGCAGGGCGACGACCCTAGTCGTGAGATGTTCAAGCTATGAGGCGGATTCTATTACACGTTATTTCCAGTGACATGTGCGACGGTCGTAATCGCTCTCGGGCTTAGAGATGAAGCTTGTTGGATGTAGTGGTGGAAGTCAACATAACCTGCCTCGGTGAACATATAGTCGGCTTCGTCCTTGTCATAGAACAGCATAATGGCGTCGGCGGCACGTTGGAGGATAGGGTTGGAGGGGTAATCAGGACCGACAATAAGTATTTGACCGCCCGGTTTGGTAACACGACGGATCTCTTTAAGACCCTGAATTGGGTTTGGCCAGTATTCGATAGACCCGGAAGACCAGACAATATCGAAAGTGTTGTCCATGAAGGGGAGGCGTTCGGCGTCACCCATATGGAATGTTACTTGATCTTGCTTGCTGAACTTTTCAAACGCTTTCTCCATCTGATGAATGCTCTGATCGAGAGCATGAATATTATCAGCGTGTTCTAACAACCCGGCAGTCCCGAATCCAGTCCCGCATCCCACGTCAAGCACTTTATCATTGTCGTCAAACTCCAGCCACCCCAACGCTTCCGACCGCATCTCTTCAGTCCAATTTATCCGGTTGACTTGGTCGTATACTTTTGAGAGATACTTGTAAAAGAACTGGGCGTTAGATTTGTCTTCAAGAATTCCCATCTCGCTGAAGTCGTACCGGCCGTCAAATAACAATACCGATTCGACGAATTGGTGGCAGTGTCTATTCAGAAGCCTCTGAGATGGCGTGTAATCCCATGTTCGGACTTGTTCTATCTAAACTTTGACGGAAATTATTTTAAGTTATGAAAGACTACTAACCACATACACGTGGCAAACCGCGAGAAGATTGAGGACGAGATCGTTGCCAGCATCAAATCTGATGTTGCCTCTGATTCTGACCACCTCTACGCTCCTGCCGATCAAGTCTCACTGAATACGGTTCCCCAACCAATCGAGGGTGCTCGTGACACCCCTCTCGAAGAGCTTGATCTGACTTCTATTAACGGTTTACGTGAAGCTGCTCGGCGAGAAGTCGCTGACGACTTCGACAACGTAGCCGACGTGATCAACCCGCTGGTAATCGACGCCGCTTCCGAAGACGACCTCAAACCCCACTCCACATACGACTTCAGGCCCGTCGTCTGTGCGTGGATCTACCGCCTCATCGCACCCTCCGACGGCTACTCGGTCGTCAGCTGGGAGCAGTTGGCCGACCGTCTCGACACCGACGTTGAACTCGCCGCCAGCCTCGGATTCGACCCCAACGAGACGCCGGGCGAGAAGACGCTTCGGGAGCAGTGGCTGACGCGCGTTCGTCCCGCGTTCCAGCGCCACGTCCGGTATCTGGCAGCGGAGTGTGCGGTCAGAGCCGAAAACTACGAGCTGGAGACTGCCGAGGGCATTCGAGAGAACCTTATCGCCGACCACACCGCGGACGAAAAACCGGCCGTCGATCCGATTGGCGAGATGGAACAGGAAATCAAGGATGACGCCTACACCATTCAGGCCGACATCATCCGCGACCTCTGCTCGTACGACCGCGACGACTCCTTCGAATGGGACGGCGACCTCATCACCGACGCGGCGGCCCATATGTGCCGCCGCAACGAGTACGCCGAGCAGGGTATCGGGCGGATGGGCAAGGACTACGGTCTCATCGAGGCGCACGACGATGGCACCGAGGAGTGGAACGTCTTCACACCACAAACGTTCCGCAGAACGGTCAGAAACACCGAACGGAAGAAAATCGACGGTTACGACTGGGACAACGAGGATGCCTACGGCGCGCGGTGGCTTCCGGCGCACGACCTCGTGGACCCAAACACAGTTCGAGGTGATCTCCGCGACGGTCTCGAAGAGGCGTGGACCATCGATCCACACAACCCCGACGGCGACACCGCCATCTGGCACCGACGGACCGAGGAAGGCATCGAGCGCCAGCTGGAATGGCTGAAAGACGATGACGTGATCGGCAAAGACGACACGTTTAACCTTCGCATCGACTACACGACCCACAACTACAGCAAGCACTCTTCGACGAAGAGCGACCCGCCGATTGGCGTCCACAAACAGTCACACCTCGAAACCGGCTATGCTTGGAAGGAACTCCAAGGGACCATCAAGATCAACGGACGGGCGTTCATCATCGCGTCGCTGTCCTACCTCCCGACGAACGACCAGTTCCAGGGTGTCCGCTACATCCTCGACCGCGCTCAGGAGTTGGTGAGCATCGAAACTGTGATGGCCGACGCCGAGTTCGTGGACACGAAGATATGCCGGTATATCCGCCACTGCGGGTGTGATTTCGCGCTTCGGAAGGGTGCGACCGACTCGGTGAAGGACACGGTCGAGGATTTCGAGGGCCGTGCAGACTGGGACAACGACTGGACGCTCATCAGTAGCGGCCGGGAGAAAACCCACGACACCACGCTCGTCGGTCTGGAAAAGGACTTCAAGAGTGTCCCCGACCACAAGAAGAACGGCGAGGACGAAGATGACGAACCGGACACGACGCTCGCGGACTTCGACACGGATAAGTCCGGGAACGTCGACGACCAGCAGTTGACGTTGGACCAGGCCATCGAAGAGACCCACAAGGATAACGAGGACATCGACTACTTCTGCATCATCACGAGCAAAACCGTCGAGAGAGCGGGAGTCGACCCGGACGACAATCCCATCGCGCACGACCCCACAGGGACGGCGTGGGGAATCGGTCGGCTTTATCGGGATCGCTGGGGTATCGAGACGGCGTTTCGTGACAAAAAAGCGCAGTTCGCAGCGAAAACGCGGTCCCGAGACCTCGGCTACCGGCGATTCCTCTGGATGATGGAGAACCTGCTCTACAACGGGTGGGTAATGCTGAATACCGCTGTCTCGGACCAGAGTCCGGCCCGCGATGACGACGAGATCGTGGTCAAGCAGAACACGTACTTGGACGAACTGGACCGGCGCGTGCTCAGCGGTCTGAGTCTGGACGTAGAATTCCCGGATGTCGAGTACGACTGACGCGGCGCTTCCTTCTCGTGGTAGCTGAACGGTGAGTTGCAGGACTCGCCAGCCACCACTGTTTTTCGAGTCCCGTCATTTGTTTCGGCATTTCATATACTGAAAACGTCACTTCTCAGAAGGTAGTCGGTCACCGATCTGGTTCTCGTTGATAATCTGCACTGAGTGGGTCGGAATCAGTTCCAGTTTTGGTGCGTGCTTTCAACTACTGATCTGTGTGCAAAACGTGTGCGTGTTACCGGGGCGTTCTCTTTCGACAGTAGTGTATCTCTGAACACCGTCTTCCGACTACCAAGCGGTATTGCGGTGGAGCCTGTCACGGAGTCGTTCATCAGTGTCGCGGTGATCGGGCATCGCAGACGTCGGCCCCATCGCGGACTTTCCCTGGACGGTTCGGACAGGCGCGTACTGGTTCGTTCCCATTCTAGGAGATGCGAACATCTAGGCATACTGATCAGTGACGAACGCCTCGCAGTTCTGGCATTCAGGCATATGAGAGGATCATCGTGGAGAGTAACCTGCACAAACTGATCGTTCCCGCAACTCTGACACTGGGTCGTGCCCATCGGAACCAGGCCTCCATCGCTAGTGGTTCTGGCAAGAGACAGGCTGTTGTCCTGGTCACAACAGAGAAGTCTGTTGCCATTTCTTTTCATTGTATTATACGATCTACCATCCATGATATCGGTTGCACGATAGTGCCCCTCACCATTGGTCTTTTCGGCCAGAGAGTCTCCCCTTCGAGGAATTCGCTTTCGGTGAGCGATTCGAAGATATTATCCACCTGTTCCATTTGCCGACATTTTTCCAAGATATCACACATTAATCGTGACATTGATTATCATCTCGTCTATCTACTCGGGCAGGTTCTATGATACCACTCCAGCAAGGGTTTTCACTCGACCCACAGTCATTGCTCAACCAGTACGGACCGGCACTCGTCAACGCCGCCGTGACGATCGTGCTGTTCGTCGTCTCGTTCGTCATCATCTACTACGTCGGCAAGGCCATCGTGGTCCGGATGTTGAACGTCGCGCTCGACAGCCGCGATGTCGACGAGACGATTGCAGGATTGCTCGTGAGCACCGTGGTCGCCAGCACGGCTGTGCTTGCGATTGTGATCGCAGCCACCATCGCGGGCGCTGGCGTCGTGCTCGCGGCGTTTGCGACGCTCGCTGGCGCGCTCGCGCTCGCGGTCGGGTTCGCTGCACAGGACATCATCTCGAACTTCGTTGCAGGAATCTTCATCGTCCAGGACGAGCCATTCAAGGTCGGCGACTGGATCGAGTGGGACGGCAACGTCGGCATCGTCAGAGAAATCCAACTCCGAGTCACGAAACTTGATACGTTCGACAACGAGGAAGTCACGGTGCCAAACAGCGACCTCGCCAACGCTGTCGTGACCAACCCCACAGGGAACGACCGGCTCAGGGTCGGCGTCGACTTCGGTATCGAGTATGATGACGACATCGAAGACGCGCGTGCGGCAATTCTCGACGAGGCGCGGAAACTCGATGGTACACTTACCGAACCCGAACCCGCCGCGCCGGTGACGAGTCTGGGCGACTCCGCAGTCGTGCTTTCAGGGCGGGTATGGATCGACCCGAACCGTACTGGCTACGCACCGACGGCCGCCGCGTTCACCGAGGCGGTCAAGAAACGCTTCGATACCGAAGGTATCGGCATGCCGTACCCCTACACCGAATTCACCGGGAGCGTCGATGTCAAGAATCCTGATAGGGCAGGATACTCGGCAACGGACGACTAACCACAGCAATTCTGCCAGATTCGGCCTTCCGTATTTTGACGACGATCAACACTGGTTCGAGTCGCTCAACCACTCGACAATCGGTGATGGCCAGGGACTTCGGGTGTCGAAATCAAAGCTGATATCAGCGGGAGCATCTACGTTTCCTGCTCATCATAACTCTCGGAAGCGTCTGTCAGTACCTCTCAATTTAGTTCGCTACCAATCCTCTCAGACTGAATTTTTGAAGCCTGATGTTGAGAAGGTGGATTCCCCATGTCCAGCTGATTTCAGGCAGGTGGATTTCTCTTGACGAACCTCAACGCGTGGATTGCAGCGGTCACGCCGGAGTCCGTTCGCGGACGGGCGCTCAGTGCCTTGACGAGTGCGTTCTTCCTCGGGCAGTTTCTCTCACCGCTAGTGGTCCAGCCAGTACGCGATACTCTGGGCCTAGGAACGACGTTTGTCGGGGTCGGGATCTTGCTAGCGGGCGGAGCAATCGTGTTCGCGCTCGCCAGGGTGTCTGTCACGCCATCCTCCAAGTCGGAATCCGCCACGTAACAACAGTCGATGACCGAACAGCCGGCGGACCAGCTCGACTGGTGGGCGGATACTGCTACTGAAAGTCATAGATCAACCATGGATTGAGTCCATGACTACGACTCTGAAAAGCATGTAGAGCCTTTCAGCTCCTGTGAGGGGGACGGAACACAGAGACGGTTACTCGTCGTTGAACACGGCCTCTCCGTAGGGATAATCCATCTGCTTCGCAATAGCCTCGCGAGTCTCGACGTCAGATAACATTTCGACTACATACAATCCGAGATCGACAGCCGCGGAGACGCCTCGTCCCGTGATGACGTTCCCGTCTCGTACAACGCGGTTGTCGACGACTTCTGCGTATTCCGCGAGCGTATCGAGCTCGCTTGGGTGGGTGGTTGCCCGCCGTCCCTGAAGGAAGCCTGCCGCACCGAGTAACAGAGAGCCCGTGCAGACCGAAGTCAGATACGTACAGCTTGCGGCTGTTCGAAGCCACTTGAGGAACGTCTCTCGTGGCGGAGATCGCGAGTCGCGTATCCACCGGGAATGAAGATGAGGTCATAGTCACCGAGATCCGGCTCCACGCGATCCACAGTGAATTCCAACCGGTTCGCACTCACTGTCTCTGTTTGAGCGCAGATATCCCAACTGATGGACATGAACTCCATCCGATCGAGGCGGGTGATCGGGTCGTATGCGCCGACGAAATCCAGCGCTGTCATTCCCTCGTAGATACAGAACGCGACGTTCATAGGCGTCTTTCACCAGTCGGACGCAAATTCGTTGCGACCACCTAGCCATCGCGGTATAATCACCCCACTCTCAGATCCTGCTATAGCTGAAGCGATGAAAAGATGGCAAACGTACACGCTCTGGAGGGGCGCTAGGGTGTGTAACCTCGGTCCCCACCAGCGCCTCGATAGCGGTGATACTGGTCGGTTCGGCACGCTTGTGGGAATGCAGAAGTGCGATCGGGAGTCCTGTCGTCGTGGCCGCACCAGGCTCAGGCATTCACCTTATGCCGGAGCCATCGAAATCAGTTCCCGAACCACGCTCGGTATCTCCTCAGTATCAGCCTCACGCAGGCGCTCATCGCCCACCAGCAAACGTAATCGGGGTCGCCCAATGTCGATCGGCACTTTCTCCGTCTCTATCAATCCGTGATCTTCAAGCGTGTTTTTCATCCGCGAGAACGTCGCCTTGCTTCCCACTCCTGAATCCTCCCCCCACTTCGAAATCTCGTACAGCAGTTCTTCGTGTCTCGCTGCTACTAACAAACTCACGCCCACCTCATCGAGAATCGTCTCATCACGCGTACTCCCAACCGCTCCCAGTATCGCTCGGAAGCCCGTTTCCACCTCCGAACCGAACGCTTCAGCCAGTGAATCCAACACTCGCGAACGCGCTGGCGTCCGTAAATCGAACGCTTCACCATCCTTCCAGAGGTCATTCCGGCGCTCGCGAGCCGCCTCAACGAACTCCTCGTCATTAGTGGCTAAAGCAGCACTATATCCGTCATTCAGCGCGAGAAGCGATACAACTGTCTCCTCGGTCACCAGCAGGGTGTTCGTCAATCGCTCAGTGGCCGCCCGCAGTTCAAGCGTCTCCGTTTCGATCAGCTCCGCCGCCGTGCTCGCCACCACGAAGTCATCGCGCAGCCATCTCAGTACTTCCTCCCTCACGAGCAAACGCACTCTCGGTGAGTCCTCAATGCTGGCGAGTGTCTCGACGAGTTCGCGTGCCGACTCTTCATCGAATCCCACTGCAATCACCGACCCACTCTCTCTAGCGAGGAGCATCCGAAGGTTCTCGCCAACCGATGGCCCTACTTGCCCTGAACTGACTGTCATAGACCAACGATAGGTCTAAAGACTACATCCACCTTTTGGATTATACCAATTTATATTAGAACAGATGGAGGCAACTGAGATACAGATGCGGCTGATTTTGAGAAATCATTCCCTCAGACAACCCCAGCACTCAGAAAGCTGAATCAACTGTCAAATTCGGAACCATAATTCCCCGTTTCAACGCTGTTCTAGCTGCATTTCAAAACGAACACGGCGGTGAGAATACCGTCAACTCCTTAATTTCCTGGTCAATCATTCAACTTCCTGGCACAGGACATCCACTTTGGAATCATCGCTAACTTCCTGAAGTCAGGCAAGTAGACTGCTCAAGCATGACTAGAATCGAAACCAATGCCGTCAGAATAAATTCCGCAGACCTCTGTGTATGACAAATCTAGCTAGCCGACATCAGATTTTGAGACAAGCTATTCATGAGCAAACTACCTGCCTGACTTGAGGTAATAAGAGGTGGATATTTTAGCGAGGAGGTTAATTGAACTGATATGAGTGTCAAAGATTCCTCGATACTCTTCGGTCGTGACCGGCATCGCTCTCGCCAATTTCTCAGCCTCGCGGCCGCTGTTTGCTTCGGTAGTCTTGCGTTCTACGGTGTGGCGTCGATTGATGCGGTCCCGTTCCTCTGGCAACTCGTGTACGTGCCAGTGTTGATCGCAGTTGGTGGGGCAGTGGTCAATGCTTACCTCAACGATGGGCTTTTCGTGAGTGCACTGAATACAGCTGGGATCGCGCTTGCTGTGGTACTCGCACACGTTATCACCGCAGTGCTCACACGGGGCCTCAGCGCCATTCTGTCCCCATTTACAGGATTTCCGGGTGGAGGGTTCTATCTCTCTCTCACTGTAGTTTTACTTGGTGTCGGGGCTGTTGCATTTGTTATCGGTGCTGGCACACGACGCATTGTAACCTTTCTCGGGTAAGGATTAGATACTCTTCTCTGAAGTCAGGCAAGTGGACTTCTCATGCACAGTAGATAGTAAAATCAATTTTGAGTTGATTTCGTCGGTGGCTGTGCATGACGAATCGACCTAGCCGCCTTCTGGTCTAGGTGCTTTTTCGCTGCGTTCGGCGAGCAGTCCGCGATATCAGCGATCTCACGATAGGAGGTTGGTCTCGTGATTCCAACGAGAACATCGTAGACACGCCCGAAGGTATCCGTGTTGCTGGACCAGCGTTGCCGTAGCTCATCGGTCTGCTCACCAGCTGGGTCCGGGTCGAAGTCAGTCATGAGTGACTGTACGCGCGCTCGCAATATGAATTTTGAAAATGCAAATATATGGCGGCGCGGCGCGCAGATGGCAAGCAGGTAGCCAGATGATCGCTCGGAATCGGCTGTTTCCGGCCCGATTTTGCGCCCGTCAGGACGAATCCCAAAATCCTAATTTCTATTATTTATTCTAAACTGATATTATGATGCTGGAATAATCGAGAATTGAGAGAGCCGCTGCTCAGCAGGCGCGATCCTGGAGAGAATTCAGCGTCAGTCGGGTGGATCGAGACCGTAGTACTGCTTCGCTATCGTCACGAACTGGTTGGCATCGACGCGTGGTGCGTAGTCGGGATGCACCTCCAGCGAAAGTTTGACGAGCAAATCGACTAGTCGCCAGACATTATAGAGCACGCACGCGAACATGAAATTGAAAAAGCGATATCGCGGGCACGTCGACGTCGTCCGCACCATGAACGTCTTGATTTTCTTATACCCGTTCTCGATACCCCACCGATGGCGGTACCACCGAATCAGACGCGCTATCATGTGGGTCTGCTCGCGTTCCGTATAGGGTTCGCCGTCATCATCACGAGCCGAGACAAACGGGTGGTTGGTCTGGAACACCACGAATCCCGTGCCGTCACCATCGGCGTCCTCCGTCTCCAGTGGCTCATCGCCACGAATTTCTCCGAGAAGCCGTCCCAGCGGGGATGCATCCCCGTCGATGTCGTCTTCGGTAAGTCCAAGGTCATCACGCATCTCCTGCCGGTGATTCGGCCTCTTATCGTGGTCGTCTCCCGCCTCGCTTTCCGTGTCCTCGTCTTCTGGCGTCTCCCTCGTTGAAGGCAGGAACAGGTTCTTCCGAATCGGTTGGTCCTCAGACGACTCTTCGACGATTCTGACGGTTGCGTCGTTTTGTTTCATCACCTCGATGGTGTCGTTCTGGTCGGCGAACTTCCGCTTCGGATTGAGGAAGTACACCCCGTGCTCTTCGCAAGTGTCCTTGACCGGATCGCTGTCGAACTCGCGGTCCATTATCACGAGTTCGATGTCGTCGACCATCTCGGTCGCGTGGTCAAGCAACTCATCAACGATCTCGTCTTTCGACATGCCGCGCTTTTTCGGAAGCGCGTCGAGCACGAGTGGAATGTCGTGGCCGACGATCTGAATGCTCGCCCACTTGTGGTAGTAGTTGCCGTCTCGATGGCCGAGGATGTACGGTTCGACGACGTTGCCCTCGTCATTAGTGTCCATTTCACCGGTGAACGGCGCACCTTTCGACACGTCGATGGCTGCCCACAGCTTCCCGACGAGTTCGCCGTCGTGCCGAGCGCGTTCGATGAGGCGTTTCGTGATTCGCCGGTGCTGGCGACGCATTTCCTCGATGCTCAACTTGCGAATCTGCCACCGATGGGATAACCCAGAGGGGGTATCCTCGCGGGTCGAGTCAACATAGAAACTGTCCGCGCCGCTCTCGGCGTACATGTTCTTGCGAACGCCCATGAACGCGTGTTGCTCCCAGAACGCGTTCTCGTGGATTTGAGCGTTGTCCCCGCGTTTGAGGAAGAGTTCCTCGGTGACGAACGGCTTCGCATGCTGCCACACCTGCTTGGTTGTGTCGGTGATGAGCTGTGTTTCCGACCGCTCCGAGATGTTCTGTTTGTCGTCGGGCTGAAAGACATCGTCCGGAGCGGGGATACCCTCCTCACGAGCTAGTTCGACGAGTGCAGTCGCTACGTCAAGGCAGATGTTCCGAAGGTCATCGCTGAGCTCCTCGTTCCATATCTCCCAGAGCCGGGACTGCGTTGGTGGTTGTGGCTGTATCCGCTCCGATTCCTCTGTCAGAAACGTGTCGATGAATCCGTATGCTCTCGTTAGCTCTGGGTTCGCTTCGAGGTGGTCAGCAAGCTGTTTCTCGCCGTTCCAGCCCATCGCCAGTTTGAGGACGTGCGCTCTGATCCACGGAGCGAGCGGTGTGTAGTTCCGATGCCACGTGGCCCGTGAATCGGGAAGGTCTGGATCGATAGAGAGATCGGCGATCAGGATCTTGATGGTCGGATCATCCGTCGCCGTCCCGGTATAGCGGAGCGAAAACCGGACTTGGCCGTCGTGGGTCTCGTCAATAGATCGGTCAGAAAGATCGTACAACGAATTCCACTGGAGATTGAACGCCGGTTCCGAGTCGCCTGTTGGTGACTGTAATCGTTCCACTGATAGACATGGTTGGAGACGAGCGCGAGCCCGGCTACTCCTGGAGCTTCGCCGAACGCATCGTGATATTACTCATCGGAGTGAATCGTCCCCCAATTGCCTCGGTAGAATGTGAGTGGAGTAGCGTCCGGCCGCAGGACGTCGGCGGTCTCGACTGCCCCTACGTAGATCGTGTGGTCGCCCTCGGGATAGGCCGACTGGAGCGAGCAGTCGAGGTAGGCAAGCGCGTCCTCGAAGACGGGTGCGCCCGTCTCTGCCGTCTGTGTCCGTTCGGTCTCGAACGGACTCTCATCGAGATCGGTCATCCCCGCGAAATACTCCCCGAGGTGGCGTTGGTCTCGACTGAGCACGTTGACACAGTAGCCATCGATGTCGCCGCTTGCCAACAGCTCGTGGGTGTTCGTCCCGTGATCGATACAGATCAGCACGAGCGGGGGCTCCAGCGAGAGACTCGACAGTGCATTGACTGTGAGACCGTGGACAGGCTCACTGGGGAACGTCACCACCGAGACACCTGTTGCAAACTTCGCCATTACCTCCCGGAACTGGGTCGATTCTACTGTCATTGTCCGATTTTCATGTTACACATGGTGGTTGTTCTTGTCGCTCGTCGGCAGCGGGGCAGCCAGACACGTTCCAGTATCCGGTGACGATATCGTGACCGCTGGGACGAATCTCGCCATTGCACAGTGCGGGCCAGTTTGCGGATGGTTCATATGTCCTCGCCACTCCCTTCCGCCTCGTGAAATACCCGGTCTACGATCTGCTGTCCCAGCGTCCGGAGTGCGTTCACGGAGTCAACGGCCAGCTCGTCGTGCTCCCCTGCCGCAGTGATTGACACCTGCATTGGGAGTACCCAGGCGTTGAGTGTCGTACAAACCGTTCGGAGATGCTCTAACGCAAGAGCGGGTTCCGATCCCTCAGTTACACCAAGCAAGCCGACGGGTTTGCTGTCGAACTCCTCGGGGCCACAATACTCCAGCGCGGTCTTTAGTTGGGCCGAGTACGAGTCGTGCCGAACCGAGGTGGCAAGTATCACGGCATCGGCCCGTGCGATCCGGCGCACAACGGCGACCCCCTCCTGTGGTTCCGGCTGATCCGAATTATACAGTGGTAGTGTCAACTCGGCGAGATCAAAGAGATCTATCGCTGCCCCTGCGTTCTCTGCTCCTGTCAGCACTTCGCTGAGTGCGCGGGTAGCACCCGCGTGCTGTTCGACTGCCCCATGGACGCCAATCACACGGAGCTGCTCCGCTGTCTCCTCCGAAGAAGCTATGCGTGTCCTGTCACGGCGGTTGTTTGTCATCGGATGGTGTCCTGTGCTGGAATTGTCTCGATTCGAACGCAGTTGGCCGATTCGGACCACGTTCGAGTCATAGTGCTCTCCGTTCCACTATCCATTCGTGAGATCGAGGTGTTGGTCGAGCCGAAACAGCCCCGCTGGATCGTACTTGTTCTTTATTTCGACGAGGCGGTCGTAGTTCTCACCGTATGCCGCTCGTGATAGTTCTTCGCCCGTTTTATCGGCATTGGCCCATCCGACGTAGAGGCTATCCTGTGACGCATCCACTTTTACGAGATCCTTGCGCGCCTGACGCGCCCATGCGGTGGTTTCCTGTGCCGTTTCCGGGTCCGAGTCTTCCCAGGCTGCTTCGATACTTATCATGAACGACGAATCACGCCACGGAAATGCCGTCTCGTCGGAGGCCACACGCCCCATTGCGCCGTCGAGATGCCACACCCCAATACTCGATAATGGCGACCCCTCGCTCCCCCATTCTAGGAAACGCTCGATGAGATCATCACTCAACTCATCTGCAAATAGCGCCCGCCAATCGTACTTCCGTCCGGCTGGGAAGATGTCGTCTTGCAATTCGTGGAGAGCAATGAACGACATCGGTTCGCTGAGATCCACGATTGGGTTATCGAGCTCCTGAAGCGGTGCGAGCACTTCTTTGCCGGCTTCTACTGGTCCCGTGTACACACCGATGACGACGAACGCAGGGTCGCCGTGTCGTTCCTCGGGGAACACCGGAGCTGGTGGAACGACCGTATGGAATATCATCGCCGTTGCCTCCTCGGGAGCATCGGCCGTGAATTCTCGAAAGCTCCGCAGAGTATCCGCACCCTGTTCGATCGGGTAGAAAGTATATGCGACCATGACCTCGGGACCCACAGGGTAGAGATCGAACTCAAAGGACGTGACGACCCCAAAGCTCGCCCCACCACCGCGAATCGCCCAAAACAGGTCTGCATTCTGCTCCTCACTCGCAGTACGCAACTGGCCGTCAGCGGTGACAATGGTGACCGAGCGGAGAGCGTCGATGCCAAGCCCATGTTTGCGTCGGATGTAGCCAATACCACCCCCGAGTGTCGAGCCGGCCACCCCCGTATCGGTAGCCCCACCGGCGGGCGTGGCCAGCCCGAACTCCTGCGTCTCGCGGAACAATTCACCCACGGTTGCTCCGGGTTCGACGTGCGCTATCTGTTCGTCGGGGTCGACACGAACTCCAGTCATCGCTGAGAGGTCAATGACGAGCCCATTCTCACAGACGGACCCACCAGTCACGAGATGACCACCACCACGTACCGTTGCCAGAGCTCTGTTCTCACGAACGAAATCCACGAGGGTGATGATGTCGGCAACCCCGCTACACAGGACGATAAGGGCGCGGGGTGTTTGTCGATCACTCCATTGTGTACCTGACGTTCTTCGTCGTACTCCGGATCATCTGGGCGAATGATGTTCCCATCGAGGCTTTCGATGAGTGTCTGTACTTGCTCGTCAGCAATCTGGTCGAGTGTTCTCCAATTGGGGTTGGGGCCTCCCGCTGGAGGTGACGACGAACCTGTCATAGGGATTGTTCTCCGTTGATTTCAGTGTCGCTGGGACTCTCTGAGTTCATTGCAACTACAAAGATGCTACACAGGCGACCGCAATGGGACTACGCAGGAACAAGTTCCTGTCTTTAAGTGGGTGGGCAATCGAATTCGGACTGATATGCCCCATCTCCAGATACAATTCGACGGAACGGAAGCGGAGAGTTGGCTGATCGATGCCTCGACCGAATTCCCGAAGGCTGAATTCAGAGTATTGGTGGCCCAGCCCAGAGACAATGGATTGCTCGCAATACTGCAAGTGTTGACAGCGGATGGAGAGCCACTCGTTCGCCGGTTAGCGGATACCTCCGAGGTTGGCTCGTATGAGGTGGTCTATCGTGATGAGACGATGCTGCTCGTCCGCCTTACATCCTCGGTAACAGAGCCATACGAAGTGTACCTCGAATCAGAGATTCTTCCACAAGAACCATCTATTCTCCGGAACGGGCGCTTTAGCGTCGAGCTGACGGATTCACACGAACGGTTGTCGGTGTTCATTGACGAGTTGGCGGCGGCTGATATCCCATATCAGATTTTGTCGTTGTCACAGTCGTACGACTCGAACGAACTACTCACGGATCATCAAGAGGAGTTCATCTCCGCGGCGGTCGAGCGCGGCTACTACGATACGCCCCGAAATTGTACGCTCGCTGAACTGGCAGCATCATTTGACATTCATAAATCGGCGGCAAGTAGATTGCTTCGCCGGGCTGAAAGCCGCATTATCACGAAATTCGTGGCTGAAACGGCACCATAGCTGGGACGGGGCCGACTCTTCACTGGTCATCCAGTTAGTGAAGACAGCGAATCCAAGCGATTATCCCCGACCTAGTTGCCTACTATACTATGAGCAAGCCGACGATAGCTGTTCTCCGACCTGATGACAATCGTATCGCTGCGGCAATTGACTATCTCCGATCACATGAAGTTTCGCCGGTCGCAGATCCCATGCTCAAGGTTCGGCCGACCGGGGAGTCACCAGCAGTGGCAGACTATTGCGTCTTCACGAGCCAGACCGGGGTTGAGATAGCTGTTGATCAGGATTGGCATCCTGGTGAGGCGACAGTATGCGCCGTCGGCCAGCAGACCGCTTCGACATTACGAGACTCCGGCGTGGCAGTAGATATTATGCCGTCGACGTTCACGTCTGCTGGTCTCGTCGACGAACTCGCTACTGAGGTCAATGGATCAACTGTCGAGATCGCTCGCAGTGCACACGGCAGCGATGTATTGGTCCGAGGACTTACGGCCGCTGGTGCGAATGTCCATGAAACGCAGCTGTATCGATTGAATCGTCCAACGGCTGCAGGCAGCTCAGTCACTCTCGCAACAGACGGCCAACTGGATGCAATACTATTCACATCACCAAGGACAGTTGAGCATTTCTGCGAGATTGCCGCTGAGCAAGACGGTGTGCCCGCACTCCAGCGCGGCGTTGCGGAGACGGTTATCGGAGCGATTGGGATGCCGACCGCTCAAGCGATTCAAGAACGCGGTATTACAGTGGACGTGATACCAGACACAGTCGGGTTCACTCAGCTTGCAGATTGCACAGTGGAGGAACTCGCCACTCGCCACTAACACCACTTCTCGTACCCACGATACTACCGCCATTACATCCCTGCTCCACGGTTTTTGCACGAATTAACACTGTCTAGATAACCTCGCTGGCGTTCGATCATTCAACGCCTGATGCAGTCGCTGATAATTGTAGTAATGAACAAACACTGCAAGCCACTGGCGGACGCTCAGCCGACTGCCCACCCACGAATGGTGGAAACGGTCGACTCGCATCTTGAACGTGTGAAACCACTTTTCGATTTGGTTTCGGTCGGTGTAATCGACCCGACCGTTGAGTCCTAATCGAAAGATGGCAGTCCGTTAGCCGAAAGCATCTGTGAGAAACACTGCTTCTGAGCAATCGTGTTTCTCGGTGATTGCATGAAGAAACGCAGCTGCCGAATCGGTGCCATGTCGGCTGAACAGAGCGATATCCAAAATCAGTTTTGTGTCGAGGTCTATTGCAGCATACAACCACGACTGTTTGCCATTGATTTTGACAGTCGTCTCGTCGACCGCGACCCGCCTCGGCTTCGCCTTCGGCGGGTCTGGCAGGCTGTCAGAGAGGCGATGTACCCACTGCCAGATCGCCTGAAACGAGCGATCTATGGCGAAAAATCGCTTCTGTCTCCCGACGTGAAAGACCTGCAGCATGGAGACGAACGGCGAACGCCCGTTAGGGCGTTCGCCGTTCGCTCACGCTGCCAACATTCAAGCGTAGCGGTGTCAAAACTCCCCTTGAGCAGATCTGAGAGTAGCATGA
>NZ_JAAAJC010000012.1:0-3578 GCF_009900715.1 Halococcus salsus | reverse complement strand
TTACTCACTCTTCGACCTGTTCGCTCCTTAACTAGACGGTGCCAGGAACTCGAGTTCGTTCAGAATAGATTAGCTTCCTACCAGGTATAGTTCGGTGTTTTTTGGATATCTCGACGATCGCCTAGTGAAGCCCAGCTATCTCTTTGCTACTCCGGCAAAGGTCCTTCTGATGATGTTCGTTCAATACAGTAGATCAGCAACACAAGGACTTATAGAGTTAGCACAGCTACCTGTGTATATGGGAACGAACACAAAGACAGTGGCTCTCAGTGAAACCGCATACGAGCGCCTGAGTGCAAAGAAGCGCGAGGGAGAGAGTTTCAGCGATGTCGTCGAACGATTAGCAGGTGAACGTTCACTCCTGGAAATTGCAGGCACAGGTGCAGCCGATGACGAGTACGAAAAGGCAGTTACCGAAGCAGGTGCGAGTCTCACTCGATCTGCTGAGGAGACCCATCGAGAGTTCGTCGATGAATCGTGATTCTCGACACTTCGTTTCTGCTTGACCTTCGTCACGGCGATCCAGACGCAATTGCGTGCGCGCGTACTATCGAAGATTCCCCTGAACAGGTGCGGGTCTCCGCGATCACTATGGCTGAACTCCAGGCTGGGGTTCCCCGTGCATCTGTTCCGCTTGATGAACATACAGAGGTCGTGGATGTGACCGCAACGAAAGAGATCGTGCCAGTAACTCGATCGATTGCGTTGCGTGGTGGACGGCTCTATGGTGAACAGCAAAACGCAGGCAAGGCAGTCGAACTTGACGACTGTTTGATTGCTGCCACCGCGCTTGAATTTGAGGAGCCGGTAGTGACACGCAATGTCGACCACTTCGAGCGGTTTGATGGCCTACTGGTTCGCAACTACTGAGCAGTCGGTCACGTTTCCAGCAAGGAAGTGATTGAGGGCGTACCCCTGCCACGCAAATAGTGGTACGTGGAGACAACTCAGCAGATTGTCTCGATCTTGACTGACTGCCTATTCCTATTGAGGTTAGAGCAGAGGGTCCGGTTCGTCGCCACTGATTGGCTCAACACCAATTGCCGCAGCAATCGCTTCTAGTTCAAGCTTCGAAAATGCATCATCGGCCGCATCCTCCCGGCTATCGGCAAGCTCGACAGTAACGCGGATCTGCTGACGCATCGTCGCCGTCGATGTAACTGAGTCAGTAGTATCTGTAATCTCTAGTGCCGCACACAGCGCTCCGAGTTCTTCTTTAGTGAATGACGCTGTTAACTCGCGCTTAAATCGCCCGACTTCCCCACGAATTCCGTTCCGGATATCGTGTTTCGTGACCATACCGCTACTCCGCTACCATCCGCTAAATGACTTCGATTTGTTCACCAACTGTACAGCTATCGCTAAGAAATCGAATAACTTCGTTTCATGAACCTGCTTTGACCGCTCAAAGTTACCCCACGTGTTCGGAAAGTTAGGTTCGTGGGGGTAACTCCGGTGGCCCGGGACAACGGATAGCTACTGAGATCTCTATTGTGAACTCTCTTCGAAGATAAGACCCCTTAGATTCGCTCAGTAGGGGAAAGATGTCCTTCGCGGGGTCCTCACTCCCTATGAGTACGCGTGGCGACTACTGTTAGTGAGGTCACTGACTGAACATAGCAACCTACTCGCCGATACCGGTCGGCCTGCACAAAGTAACGGTCGCAAGATGATTCATCCCACAACCTGTATTCATGTGGTCAGTTCAAGTCGACGCCTGATAGCCGTACAAACCGGCTTTCTACCCAATATACTCACCCGTCTATTTCTCGATCTATCTGGGTGCTATGATGGACGACCTGACCGCCTTCCAGCGTGACCTCCTCTACGTGATTGCCGGGTTAGAGAACGGAACGCTACCGCACGGCCTCACGATCAAGGATTCCCTTGAAGCGGATTACACAAGCGAGATCCACCACGGCCGACTCTATCGAACCTGAAATTAACCTCGTGAGTGTCCACCGTCCCGAGAAGTGCGGCGCTGAGCTTCAAATGCATCGTTCAGTACGGGACTTTCACGAAGGTGACTCTATTACGATCGGTCCCACCCCCGAAATAGGGTCTCGTGATTACTGGAACGATTGACAGGGTTGTTGACTTCGACAGCAAGTTCATCATCAGAAAGAGACTATGGAAGCACCCACTGACCGATAACAACACACTGACTCAACGAGTAGAAATTCTTTACGTACACTCAGCATATCAAACTGCCATTTTCATTTAAACAACATCTGTATAAGTGATCTCCGAGGGGGATTCGCAGAGGTAGAAAAGGAACTAATTTTGCAGTGATAAACAGTAGACTTGGCTACAAAACTGATGCAATCTAGCATAAGAAATCGAAATATCTAGATCAAGAGCACACTATCTACCACAAACACCTGTTCTAAATTTTCGTGTTGCTTCTTTGTAGCCTAACCCGTTAGAGAAGTGACAGCGGCAGTTCAAACAGTTTCTCAGGAATTATATGGCTAATAATTTCGCTGAACTCAACGTGCAATGCATCCCGTACTTGATGCAGCTACCTTGCTAACTATATGTAATCACTTATTGCCGAATCTATAGCAAAAATGGTTTGACACTCATTTGAGTCTATCGTACGGGACTGTCGCTATCATCCCATAGATCGTCTCGGTGCCGAGCGAGAGTCCCCTTGAAGCCAACTATCGTCCTATCGAAACTGGCGTTCAACATGTCGCTGCATTACAGGATCGTACGATTGCCGTTACGGAAAGCACCCTGTTGAATGCTTCTGCTAGTGAACTTGCTGCTGGCGGTATCGATGTGTTTGTCGGTATCGTGATTTCATGCTCCTACGCAAGAATCATCGAGAGAAATGACTGTGACTATACAGAGCAGGCGACAAAATAACATGTATAGTAGTGTTACAGACGAGTGGTCTAGACTTAGAACATGCATACCTCTGTTACGGAAAAACGCCGTAATTGCTGAGTCATTCTTTAGATGACGACCTCTTAGTAAGACGTGCATAAGCGACGAGTGAGAAACGAGCCAACCACAGACTTCAGAATGAATTGCTGAGATGGTCACCTGGTTCGCAATCTCTACGGGATGCTCTCCTTCATTGAAGTGGACTCATTTGAAGCACCCGACTTCGCTGGATTGTCGCGTTGGTCAAGTGTCTTAAAGAGGATGCTGCAGATCTCGTTATTGCGCTGCTACGTGGAGATGTAGCTGCGCTTCATTATGGACACCACTGCGTCAACGAATTATAAGCTCAGACCTGTGGTCGCTTGGCTATCATTGTCTTCATATTTTGCCCCGGGTGTGGTTGATGAGACAACGATAAGCCTGAGATGTAAGCAGAAACCCACTGGGAGACAACGAGATAATGACAGTGGCTACAATGGGGAATTCCGGTCTGACTCTCAGTAGTTTTGGTACATGGTCGAATATCTAATTCCACATGTTGTTCTGTAATTCCGAACTGCTGTAGCCGACAATACTTTGTAGCCATCCTATCCAATCAATGATGTATATGATCGAATCCATTCCAATAGGTAATGACAGTGGCTACAATGGAAAATTCCGGTCTGACCCTCAGTAGTTTTGGTACA
>NZ_JAAAJC010000011.1 GCF_009900715.1 Halococcus salsus | reverse complement strand
AGAGAGCTCAATCGCTTTGTCGAGTTCCTCACTCAGCACGAAGTCGCTGCGAAGCGCCTGAGCGAGCCGGATGGCGTGGTCGAAATAGAGTTCAGTATCTCAATGAGTATTGACCTACTTATGTCGATTATTCTACTGTCGAAAAGGTACTCCTTTCCAACCATCCCAGTTACTTCAACTCGGCTTAGCCACTCTACGACTCCTACGTCTTCTACTCTGTTTACTACCTACACTGAGTAGAGTGTGCACACGGTTCAAAATTGGTTGATCCACGACTCCCAGAGCGGCTCCGATAGACCCGGAGACTAGTCGTTGATTTGGATCATGTTATTGCAGTGCGTACAAGGGACTTGGTCCGTCGAATCCGAATCGTCGTATTCTGTCTCCTCTCCACAGTTATCGCAGGTGATTGTTGCCATGCCATCAACCTTCGTTCTGCCATTTCATGAAGATTCCGCGCGCCTGTGCAACCATGTGCCTACACATATGAGGGAGCTGTAAGTACTACAGGAACAGAATCGGAAGCAACAACGCAAGCACTTGCCTGCCGCTCACCACACGTTGCCGATTCTTCTCGCGAGTTCTACTCACCATCAACAACTCTGCCGGGATTCGGTTGGTGCTTAACGTCTTACCAAACAATCGAACCTGATCTCGGTCCGAACGTTAGGTAAGAGTCCATTTCGAACCAGCCCGAATTTTCATTGCAACTTAGGAAAGGGCCAGTAGGCTCTGTCAAACCAACTGGAAGAACTATGCCGCTTCTGAGAGCAATCGCTGAGCGACACTTGGGAGAGCGTCCATATCAGCGTCCTGCAGTTCATCCTTACCGAAGAGAAGTCGGAGACGCGGCCGACCAACGTCGATCGGGACCTTCTCGGTCTCGATCAGCCCGCCCTCTTCGAGAGTGTTCTTCCCTCGCGAGAAGGTTGCCTTGCTCGCAACGCCGACCTCCTCGCCCCAGTTCGAGATATCGTAGAGGAGGAGTTCGTGCTTGGCAGCCACGAGAAGGCAGATGTCTACCACGTCAAGATTCTCATCGCTACGAGTACCCCCAACAGCGTCAAGCATCGCTCGGAAATCCGTCTCGACCGCCGAGCCGAATTCTTCCCTTAGGGACTCTTCAATCCGTGAGCGTCCTGGGGTTCGGAGTGAGAACTCTTCGGCCCGGTTCCAACGGTCGTTCCACTTTTCGTTTGCTGCACCAACGAATTCCTCGTGGTCAGTTGGGAGAGCTACAGGGTTCTCACCGGTGGTGACAAGCGAAACAACTGACTCCTCAATGATGACCAATTGATTCTCAAATGTGCCTTCGCCTGCCCGTAATGAGAGCCTTCCACTCTCAACAAGGTCTGCAGCCCCGCTCGCCAGGTCGAAATCGTCTCGAACCCATCTCAATACGGATGTGGTCGCAAGGAGATGGACAGTCGGTGGGTCATCTCTTTCCTCGAGTACGGTGATGAGTGCCTCAACGAGAGCTTCATTGAACCCAGTGCAAAGGAGGTCGTGTGACTCATTCTCGAGAATTTCGTTGAGGAGATTCGACTTGGATATCTCTGTAATCGGTTGATTAGGTACCATATACTAACCTTACTTCGGAGCTGTATCGGTCTTTTGTCTAAGTGATAAGTGTGTCATATTAGTATTGAAGAGATCGACGAAGTTCAAGCGTAGTAGTGTGATAGTTTGGTAGACTATCAGCGGTATTGGCTTGATATCTGCTCTATCTAAAATGTGTAGGCCCGTCCGAGGTCTCCAGGTAAATAACTTGAACTTCTTATTCAGAAGGAGCTCTTTCTAGGCTTTTCTCTCCAGCCAGAACGACCCAACAGTGATTGTTCCGCAGGTTGATGCTCCGACTCTCTAAGTTACGACGAAGAGCGGATTTCACGCGAGGTGGTAGGAACTATGCTTTCGATGATGTGTTGGGGTACACACGTGATCGGCGTTTGCTACCTCCAACGCTACTGGGGGTCCAGCGCACATCGGCAACGCCCACCACCTCACTTTGTGACCGCCTTCGTATCTGGGCTGAGTATGTCGTCAACAATAAACGTGTGGCTATGAGCATTGGTCTATCGCTAAGATGATGACGAAGTACGGTTTTCACGCGAGACAGCCCGGAACAATGGTTTCGTTGATATGGTGTGGGTTGTTGCTTCCGTCGCCACCGGGAGCACAGGGCACATCAGCATCGCCGACTGTCCCGCTTTGTGACCGTCCTTGCGGCCTTTCCTACTACGCTTCTCAGACAAGTGATTGACGTATCTCAGTGGTCTATCTCTCATCCGATTTGGGACAGATTAGAACCCTCTCGAACGATTTGACTACTGTGGAGCCCTACAAAAGAACAATCACCTTGAGCTGACCTCCAAAGTGTTTTCTCAGCCTTGCTCCCCAACCTCTGCCCTGCTTCCGAAGCCATTCACTAACAGATGTCTGGGTAGAAAATGGGCCGGCCGGTTTGCCCCCCGGCCCGTGGTTTGTGTATACTCCTACGCGCGGTGTCCCCGTGTTGGCCGCACGTAGTACAGGCAACACGCCTGCATGTCTCGCTATGGGTTAGGGCCCCTTAGTTCTTGTTACCAAATAGCACAACACATTCGACGTTTGGTCTCGTCCTCCAGAATAGACGTTTCACGCTCGCGGTCAGCAATCCCTCTCAAACCGCAGTTCGGGATGTGAGACTCGTCACAACACCATTCCCATCGCTCATTGTTTCGTTCTTGATATGTGAGCGGTGGCTATCAAGCCTCGGCAGCAACGTATTGTTCTTCCCACTCGCGACGGGCCTCGATTTCGCGGCGGCCACGCTGAGTCATCTGGGATCTGTTGAATCACTAGGCGGCGGGATCAGTCGCTAAATCAAAGGCGCTGAAGCGAGAGATCGGTGTGGATCATGACCCAGATCTCTCGCTTCACCGAGCGATGCGTTTGGTGGCTCAAAACGTTACTGGCGATAGAGACGAATCCGCCGCCCCGAACGGTGGCGGCGGATTCGCCGACTACGCCCTCGTTTCACTGCACTGTCTCCGGATTTACCTCGATACTACCTACCGAATGACCATCGATCTGCTGAAGGAGATGCCACAAATACTTCGGGAGATTGGCCTCAACGCGGCCGATCTCCCTGCATCGTCGACGTTGTGTAAGGCACTCGATCGGATCGAGATGAGTCTCTGTCGAGTGCTGCTGCGCCAGTCGGCGCAGCTGCACGACCCGTCCGAACACGCCGCCCTCGACGCCACGTTCTACGACCGAGACCGCGCCAGCCGCCACTACTGCCACCGTACCAACTACCGCATTCAGACACTCAAAGTTACCAAACTCGTCGATACAGAATCCCAAGCCGTCCTCGACGTGCACTGCTCGACCACGCTTGGGGGAAGTGACGCCGACCTGTGCGAGCAGATCGCCCGCCGGAACGCGGGCGATCTGCGGACTCTTGCTGCAGACAAAGGCTACGACAAGAACGCACTCCCCAAGCGGTTGCGTGAAATCAGAATACGGCTGTTAATCAAACACCGGATCTTCGCACCGTACGACCACGCTCACAACGCTCGAATCGACGAGGATCTCTACGCACAGCGGTCAATGACCGAAACGGTGAACTCAGCCGTGAAGCGCTCGCTCGGCTTCGCCGTGCGAGCGCGTGAGTGGTATCGAGAGTTTCGGGAGATCGCCCTGATGTGCCTCGTCTACAACATCAAACGCTCCGTCAAACAGTGAAATCTACTGCCTTACAGCGATTCAATAGAGCCCTCCGAACACGGGATGTAGTTCACATCGAGAACAGGGCAAGGCCGGTCGGTGCTACCGTTGCGGGGATTTGCCTCGCATACTTTGCCACCCTAGCGTACCATATCGGGACACTGTGGATACACTCGTACCGTATCCATTTCTGTCCGGCAATATGATGTCGGGCATGCATCCAGAAGGCACTCTTTTAGTCGTCGTCGGAGCTCTCTGATTCGCTAGATACGCCGAATTGGCTGGATGTACTTTCGTTATCCTTGAAGTGATCGATATTCAAGATGGGGAAAACAGTCACAACTAGCTCCAAAAGTCAGACCTCTAATTGGCTTCGGCAGGAAGTCGAAACGTGAGCAACGTGACAACAGCCATCAGCAGTGCTAACGAGAGATACCCCTCGTTAAAAAATCCGCGCTCGGCTACAGCGCCGAAGAGCACCGGTCCCATGGAGGCCAGCAACGAAGCGCTTGATCGGACAGCTCCTAGCCCCGTCCCCTCTATCTCCGGTGGAATCGTTTCCGAGAGATATGATTGGGTGATTGCACCCGACCCCAGCATCGAACTGATGAGAACTGTATCTGCTGCGAGTAACCAGAACTGATCGAGAAAGGGGAGAAGGGCGAATCCGACGATCGCTCCGCTGAGTATGACCGGAAGCGAACGCCGAATCCCGATCACATCGTACGCAACCCCGGCAAGCGGTTTCGCGACGATACCGAAAGCGAAGAACAGACTGAAGAGCGCGCTCGCTGTCGTCGAGGAAAACCCTTTGTCGTTGATCAGATACGTGGGATAGAATGCCGAGAACGTCTGCAAAACGCCGATATATAACGTTAGGATAACTACCATGATCACTAACGTCGGGTGGTAGAGTTCACGGAGAACGTTCGTCGCTCGTTGGAAGGTCAGCTCCGTGTCTGCCGTGTCGGACGGGACGGTCGATGGGAGCGCTCGCCAGACGGCGATCGCAACCACCACGAGAAGGGGCACGACGAAGACGAGGCCGGCCTGCCACGTGAGGCCGATGAGAACGCCAGCGACCAACGGAAGGACTGTCTGACCAGTATCGCCTGCTGCCATCGTTATCCCCAACACACGGCCGATGCGGTCGGGATAGAGGTCCGAAAGAACGGTGATCCGGGCAACGGGATACAGGGAGAGTCCAACACCGATCAGTCCGGTTGCAGCGAACAAGCTCCACGTCGTCGGGGCGAGAACGACCAACGACACTGCACCGGCGACGATCATCAACCCCGTTGTCAGTATCGTCCGCTCACCGTATCGATCGGCCAGCGCACCACCCGGGACTTGCCCGATCGCGTAGGTGATCCAGATGAAGGTGACCAACAAGCCAGCAGTGGTGAGCGTAAGGTCGAAGCTCTCACTCAGCGATGGCAACAACACCGGATAGATCATCCGCGTCCCGTTCAGGAGGCCCCATCCGAGCGCTATCGCGACCAGTTTCTTCCCTTTTCCGCCAGCCCACAGTGTGCCTATTTCCTGTCGTAGAGAGATCAGCGTATCCAACAACCCCAGTTGCTCGCTTCTACCCTGGTCGGGTCAATAACGCTTGCAGTGCCAGCACGAAAATCCGGTTATTGAGACAGAATGATAGCATTTCGAAGAGTGGTAGCACCGTGGTTGCTCGCGGATATGGCCAAGCGTGCGGGGATTCCCTGGGACCTGATTCTCTTAGATCACTACAAAACCACCGAGGAAACTCACTGAGCCCCTCGAATTTTACTCGTCCTTTGCTCTCCAATCCAGAGTACGCTGATATCGAGCTTGCAAACTTACATGCTCGCTCGGTAATAGCTTCTCTTGGTTCTTACTGACATCCTCTCTTTCTAATGAACTACACGGGGTCGCTGACAGGGTGTCAGCAACCATGTGTCTATTGACAGGGTGACGGTGTCGGAGTTCTCTCTTGAGACTGACATATTTCACCCAGATAATCATAGAGCCGATGCTACAGAGTCCAGCTACGTTCCGGGCGCATCTCCGCAACTGCGGGATACAGTGGCAGTCAGCCAGCGCACCAACAGATGAGTATAATGTAGTTTGTTACCGTTGATCATGAAGCCTATCGAAGAAATCGACCGTGATGCAGAGCAGATCGAAAGCCTTCTCTACCGCTTACGACCGGGTGACGAGCTCACAGTGACAAGTAACCAAAATTTGATTGATGGACGGAAGATGACGGTTGAATCGGCAGTGTCTAGTTGAGGTAGCTTGAGAAGTGAGCAGGTCGTAGCGAGCACTGACCATGAAACTCGGCGACCTGCTCAGAGAGACGTTGAACGTGGATTGTGATGAGGTTTGGGAGAATGAGCGCACCCCGACACCCGTCAGGGTGTTCGGGGTGCGTCTCCATTCGATGGGGCTGTCGCTGCGGGAGATCGTCGCGGTATTCGACTGGCTCGGCGTTGATCGCTCACACGGAGCGGTCTGGAACTGGACGCACGCACTCTCAGAGGCCCAGGCAGACCCGCCGACGGCGAAGCCGTCGCGGGTCGCCGTCGACGAGAAACAAATCGAGGTAGATGGCGAGAAGAAGTGGCTCTACGCCGCCATCGACACGGATTCCAAGCTGCTCTTGGAGGTCGACGTGTTCAGCCGCCGCGGGACAGACCCCGCGGCGGCGTTCCTCTCTCGTCTCACCGAGAAGCATGAAGTCTCAGATACCGAGTTTCTCACCGACGCAGGTGGGTATCTCACGGCTTTGGCTCGCCTTGATCTCCGCGCCGGACTCAACTACAGCGAACGGAATTTCATCGAGAAGTGGTTCCAGACCGTGGCGATGCGAATCGACCGCTTTCACTCGTTCTGGCGGGGGAGTCCAGCCAGCGCGCGGCGCTGGCTGCGACGGTTCAGGCACCACTACAACCACGATCGACCGAATCAAGCGCTGGATGGACAAACGCCAGCTGAGGAGGCTCTCAACTAGACACTACCGTTGAATCGGTAATGTGAGAGAATCCACCGGGATATGATGAAGAGTATTACCGGGTTCGGGCCCGGACTTCCCAGCAAGCGCGTGACCATGAAAGCGGGTATTATGTGCTGATGCCGGAAAAGCCAGATAGAAAGGGTCATCGCCCTGTTCCGGAGGTATACCACCACAGTCCTGATCCTGAGGCAGATAGCATAGAGACGACGAAAGGTGCGATCTTGGAGATTACGCTGACCGCGTAGCTACGTTGTCCCCGACGAGGAATGAGGGAAGGCCGGAGGACCGTCCTCGTTGTCGCTTACGCCTCGGTTTTCGACTGGACGAGACCGTAGGTCGTCTCCGTGAACCGGTACTGACTCGCGTCAGCAACCGTCACGAGCACCGTGTGCCCTACTGTGCGGTTCACGGCATCGCGCATCTCGTTGAAGTCGTCCTCGTCGTCCACCTCTAGGTCCGCTCGACGTAGATCCTCTCGGTCGAGAATCTGGTCTACCACCGAGTGTAACCGGCTGAGGTACCCGTAAGGGGCCGTCTCGTAGTCGTCGCGGTCCTCCTCATAGTCGAGGTCGAGGAGAATTGGGTTCTTGCCGCCCTGTTTCTCCTGGTGGAGGTAGCCGTCCGTCACGAGTTCGTTGAGGAGTGTCGTGTACTGGAGGCTGGTGAGGACGCGGTCCACGTCGTCGATAACCGTGTCCAAGTCGTCTGTCTCTTGGGTCTGCTCCAAGAGGTTCGGACGCTCGAACGTGGCCGGTCCGTGGACGTAGGCGGTCGTCAGTGCTACGCGTCGTCGTGCCGTGGTTAGCTCGTTCCACGGCGTGTGATCGGTGTCGTTTGGTGAGTCTGTTGTTGAACTCATATGGCGGGTCTTCGACCACCGTCAGCGAGGGGAAGGTATTTCACTAGTCCTTCCTAAGGCCTGTATAGGCCCGAAATTCGTTCCAGCTCGCGCGGGGTTCCCAAGATCCCTTTGGCGGCTCGAAGTTGGGACGGTTGGAGGGCTGCGCCTTCGGCCCGTGGTTCGCTGGCAGGCGGGTACGGGCCGAGTTTGTCTTTTCCGGGTGTCCGGTCATAGGTCGGAGCGGGGAGTCCGACGTTTTACGACGATAGGGCTTTGTCCGTACTTAAACTTGTCGCACAATCACGGTGCTACCGTACTATAATAGTACGATAGTACGACAACCACGTGACTTTTGTACCAGCGATTAGTAGGTGGGAGCATGGACTGGGACGTTCGTGAACGCGTGCATGTTATGCCGGTTGGATACGAGTACGAGCGGATTGTCACCCCCGCAGAGCACTTTCGGGCTGATCGCGTTGTTTTGATCGGTCATGAGGAAGACGCGGAGGATAGTAAGGGGCGGCATAAATGGAACCGTGTAATAGAGGCGCTTGATGAGCGCGGTATCAGCCATGAGGAGGTATACTGCGATATTTTTGATCTATATTCGTCGCTTGGCACTATCGCTGAAGTCATTTCGACGCACGCTGACGATGATGTTTATGTGAACATTTCTACTGGCAGCAAGGTAACAGCGGTTGCCGGAATGATCGCGTCAATGGTGCTGGGAGCAAATACGTACTACGTGAAGGCGGAGGATTATACTGATGATCCAAGTTCGATCATAGATGTGGATAATCTTCCGAAGTACCCGATCGATGCACCGGATAAGGAGCAGGTGAGTGTGCTCGAATTTATTGATACCTGGACCAAGTATGAAGGACCACCGACGAAGGGTGAAGTCATCCATTTCAGTGAGAAGGAGAGTTTAGCGTATATCCGGCAAAATGTGGAAAGCAAAGGTAAGTATCGCTTGTTAGATACAAACATCGTGGAGCCCTTAAAGGAACGAGGATGGGTTCAGGAAGCGAAACAGGGGAGGAACAAGGTTCTCAGTCTCACAGACGATGGTATTGCGGCATTACAGGCATTTCGGTGGATGATTGACGAAGATATCGATTGGGAGAAGTATCAAGAGGAAGGATTAGATAATTCAGGCTGAGGTACCGTAGGCGACATCTGATTCGGATGAAGATTACTCTCCGCCACCATGAGTCACCCGACAAGCAGACGCTGGGTAGTGTTGCCCAGTCAATTACGTCCTGTGGTGCGGTGAGTGCTGTACCATAGGTTTTGTCGGGTAGGTTATAGTACCGCTGACAGCACACTGTCTAGATGAGGTGGCTTGAGAAGCGAGCAGGTCGTAGCGAAGACGTCCATGAACCTCGGAGACCTGCTCAGTTTGGCCGCCGACAAGGCTACGACGATATGTGCTTCCGCGAGGCTCTCCGAGCCAAAGGCGTTTGTCCGCTCATCAAACACCGTGTCTTCGCATCGTTCACGCGCACAACACGCGCATCGAGACCGAACGCTACCACCAGCGTTCGATCGGTGATCAAGCGCTCGTACGGCTCCGCCATCCGGGCGCGAGCGTGGTATCGCCAATTCCGTGAAATCTCGCTCACCGCCGCCGTCTACAACGTCGAACAGGCCGTCAAACCGTGAATCCTTTCGCCCTCTGCGGATTCAATAGAAGCCTCCTATTCGGTCTCGGCAGTAGCGGGTTCTCTGGTGCTGGCTGAATATCAGCCAACCGTTCTATGACATCCTCTTAGGGCCCGCAAACAGGGTTTGATGGGAGTGTGTACTGGGACCGTCTCTACTCAGGGTCCAACAGAGTGTGCCTGTGCTGCATACTCCTCGACAAGATCAACCACATCGTAAACGTGGATGCCAGTCTTGAACCAGAGCACTCGGTCAGCCCCGAGGTCGATGTCCTCGCTCGTGCAGTCGAGATTTTCCGAGACCGCTAAGACCAGATTCTCCACATCGACCTGACGAATCTTGGAGAGCTTCTCGTCGAGGTATTCGGGCGTCCAGAAGCCCACTATCTCCAGAATCGCCCGTCGGCCGTCTGGATGTTCGAGCGCGAAGTCCGGTAACAGCACCTCCGCTCCCAGATCGATCACGTCATCCTCACGGACCAACTCCCATTCCGTGTTCGCCCGCTCCCACTTGGTGGCGAGCGTTCGTTCGAGATCGCTGTCGTACTGACTGCCTGCGCTGTAGTGTGTTTGGAGTCCCGTCGTCTGATCCAGCGTCAACTTCCGCGTCTCGTTGGCTGACTCGTCAGTGAGAATCTCCGCCGTGAGGTCCCACCGCTCGCAGTGAGGTAACGCAGGCAGGAAATTCGCCATTCGGATGCCGTACTTGCGCGACTGCCGGAACAGCGAGGCCGGGCCGTCCAAGATCGCCTCGTACCCCTCCGCGAGATCGGTGCTCGAGACGCGCTCGCCGCGCTCATCGATCGGATAGATTCGGTGCATCAGCCCGAACAGCTTCACATAGCTGAATATTGTCGCAAAATGGTCCCAGACCCGAATCCGCAATTCGGTCGCATCGTAGAGTACCGCCTGCGCAAGCGCGAGGTTGTATCGATTTAGAAGCCACTCGACGGTGAGTTCCTCACCCTTGTACGTCTCCTCACTCTGACCGGTCAACTGAGTCGTGCTGGTCGTCCCGTCAGTGTCCAGTTCGACCGACTCGGCGACCTGATCGCCGAAGCGCACGAGGCGGTTGTTCGCATCTAGATCCGCGTACATTCCCTGATGACACTCTGCAAGTGAGATGCCGAGGTCGTCGGCGACCGCCATGTAGACGTCGAGCTTCTGGGTATCTTCGCCGAGCGTCGGCTGCCGGACGATCGGATACGAATCATTCGCGTGTTCGAACAAGCATTGGCGGATCTCGCGCGGCTCGGCAGCCGCTACCGTCTCGAAATCGCACTCGTCGCGCAGGAGTTTCGCCAACCCCTGGATGATCTTGTAGTCGGTATCAGCCACCGTCAGCTGGTCGATCGCCGTATCGAGGTCGGCCTTCGGTTCGCCTACGTGCGTCTCGAAGAGCTCGATCAACTCGCTCGCCGTCTCCCGATACCGTGCATCATCGGGATCGATGAACAGTGGCGTCACCTCGCCGTCCGATGTCCGTGAGCGCGCGAGATCAGCCGTCAGCATGGTTCTTGTCTCACTCCGCTGGTCACCGTCGCGGTCACGCTTCTGCCTCGACGCCTTCGCGGCGGCGCTGGGAGACGTAGTTCTCCATCGTATTCGTGGCGATGATCTCGTAGAGGCGCGCGGGCTGGCGCTCGTCGGTCGGACGCAGGATCCGACCGAGACGTTGGGCGTACTGGCGTTTCGACGCGCTCCCAGAGAGGATGATCCCGACGTTCGCGGCGGGCACGTCGATCCCCTCGTCCAGTACCTGCGAGGTCGCTAAGATCGAGTACTCACCAGTCCGAAACCGTTCGAGGATTTCCGTACGCTCGTCGGTCTTGGTCTGATGAGTGATACAGGGGACGATGAACTCCTGGGAGATCTCGTAGGCGAAATCGTTGTTCGCGGTGAAGATGATCGTCCGATCGTTGTGGTGGCGTTTAAGGAGTGTGTCCAGCGTATCGAGTTTCTTCGCCGCGGTGCGTGCGAGTTCCTCGGCGCGCTGCTTGGCGATCAGCGCTCGGCGGCCGTCAGAATCGTAGGAGGTGTGCGCGAGGAACTCCTGATAGCCCTCGGCTTTCCAGAGGTCGAAGTCGTGCGTGTCGACATACTCACGATAGATGCCGTACTCCTCGTCGTACTGGGAGCGTTCGTCGTCGGTCAACTCGACCTGCATGTGGATGGTTTCGTACTCGCTGAGATACTCGCCGGCGAGCTCGTCGACTTCCTCTTCGTAGACGACTGGGCCGATGAGACCGGTGTCTTCGAGGAGTTCGTGGGCATCGTCGGCGCGCTCGTAGGTGGCGGTGAGCCCGAGACGATATGGCGCGATGGCCATCTCCGGGATCTGTCTATAGGTCGGGGCTGGCAAATGGTGGATTTCGTCCGCGATCAGGAGCCCGAACTGGTCGCCATACTCGTCGATGTAGCGATACGCGCTGTCATAGGTCGTCACCGTGATCGACCTGGTCTCGTGAGTACCGCCACCGAGCACGCCGACCGCCTGTCCGGATTCGTCTCCGCTCTGACGGGGCAGTTGATCGCCGAAGGCGTTGGTGAGGGTGGCGTGCCACTGGTTCATCAGATCGATCGTCGGCGCGACCACGAGCGCAGCGACACCGGCATCTGCGATGGCTTGGATACCCAGGAACGTCTTCCCGCTTCCAGTTGGAAGGACGACGCTGCCGCGTCGGTCATGAGTGCGCCACGCATCGAGCGCCGCCTGTTGGTACTCGCGTGGTTCGATCTGGAGCGCCGGATCGAGCGCGAGGGCAGGATAGGCCCGAGCCGTATCCTCGACCGCAACAGTCGCCGACTGGATGGTCTCTTGGTGGGCTGACTCCCGTGTAGCGGAGGTAGGGTTCTCATCGTCCCATGCGTCAGCCCATTCGAGCAGAGGCTGGTAGCGATACGCGGGCGCGCGGTAGTCGTCAACCCGGTCGTCCCACTCCGCGTACGGAACGTCCTCACCAGCCTCTCGAAGCAGGAGCGTGCCCCCGTCGAACTCGATCCGCATCTGGTAGATGCCAGAACCGCGACCCGAATAAGCTATACTGATTGGAGGAGAGATGGTTTCGGGCCATCTGCCTGCACTTCTGCGGGTACGGAGTGATTCCATCGGATACCCGGAGGACTGTCAGCGGTCGAGCCAGTAGTGCCAGTCTGCGATCGCTTGTTCGGTGGTACTGTTGGCGTCGACCGGCTCCAGTTGCTTGAGTGGCACGCCAAGCTCCCGATTCTTCCACTCTATAGTCACGAATTGCTTGCGAGGCGTCGGCTCTGTCGTTGGCATTCCGATCACGCGTACGGTTTCGCCTTCCTTGAGAGGGGATTCTTCGCGCTCGGTGAGACAGCGCGCTTCGAACGGGAAGTCCAGCGTGTCGTCCAGATAGGCGTGCCAGCCCATCGCCTGCTCTTCCGGACTGTAGGTATCGACGATGATCTCCATCTCAATGCGTTCTTCTCGGTCTTCGTCTTTCTCGGAACGTGTCATGGCCCACCAGTACTCACCCTGGACGGAAGATGGTCGGGATGAGCGAACCTACCTATCGACCCGCACAAAGGGTGCTCAATCACAGCCGTAGAAGTACGGGCACCACGGTCATTTCAGTCCATCCCGAGGAGTTACGCGGCTGTATCGTGAACGGCCGCGTATGGAGCGCACACCTACCGCGTTTTCCGAGGCTCTCTGGTCCGGCGACACCGACCAGGTGAATCGCGCAATCGATGAAGTCCACGAGATGGATCTCGAAGAACGGGCGAAACTGTTCGACAAGGGGTTCAAAATCTGCCGTGAGCTGTATGCCGAGGGCGATGGCTACCAGCGCCAGTCCGCGATCCGCTTTGCAGCCGAGCTGTATCCTCGACTGGCACTCCGAACGGTCGGCTCGGAGTTCATCGACGACGCACTACCGGGCGACCACACCACCAACGAAACAGCCTCCCATCGTCAACGACTGTGCGAGCTGTATCTCGATGCACTCACCGACGGTGATGGCCGTGTGCGGCGCGCCGCGGCCAAATCCATCAAAGACCTCGCGCTCACCGCCGAAATCATCGAAAACGAAGACGAGCTTCAGCGACTCGTCGAAGAACTGGAGTCGCTCAAAGCCAGTCACACGGACCCTGAACAAAAACACATCCAGCAGGCGTATGAAAACGTGACCTTCCACACCAACAAGCCGTTTTCCGTACTCTCGAACGCAATGGACGAGATCTTTGATGGGAGCCGTCCCCCGGGTGGGTTGTGAATCCGATTTCTGCCCTTCACTGACGGACCCCGCGACATCGATTCGCGTAATCGCTATAAGAATAGCGTGTAGCCAGGACACGATTATCCCCACGCTTCAATCACGATCCAAGACCCGGGTCGCGCGCCGACTATATCGCCGTGAGCGTTCCTCAAGACTACCGTGCAATGGGGAACTCAAGCACACTGGGGTAATCCGCAATGAGCCCATCGACGTTTAGGTCGACCACCCGATCGGCTTGCTCCCAGTTTTGAATCGTATAGACGTTCACATCCCGGCCTTCGTCGTGAGCTGTCTCGACCAATTCTTCGTCGAGCGTACCCTGAGATGGATTGACTGCTTCAGCATCGAGTCGGCGAGCGACCTTGAGGTTCTGCTCATTGTTAGCTCCAAAAAGCTTCCCGATGGGTACTTCGGGAGACACTGTTCGGACTGCTTCCAAGGCGTCAGTTTCGAACGATGAGACAAAGATATCGTGCGGGAACTGGTCAGTGGTTTCGAAGGTGCGACGGGCGACCTCTTCCCATGAGAGTTTACCCGAACCCTTGAACTCGATATTCATCGTAATGCTCGGCCGGACAGCATCGAGTGTTTCTGTGAGTGTCGGAATCGTCTCTCCGCTTTCGAGAATTTCTGCTTGGAGCACAGTTTCAGAAGATGTCTGTGAGACCGCTCCTTCTTTGTTGGTGAGGTTGTCGAGACGATCATCGTGGAAGACGACTATCTCGCCATCGGCACAGGGCATGATGTCGATCTCGATGCGGTCGGGTTTGAGCTGTGAGGCACCTTCGAAGGCTGCGATGGTGTTCTGTGGAAACGTTCCAGCGAACCCACGATGGGCAGTAATACGTGGCCCGCGGTGATCACGTCCCCGCTCTGCGAGACCGGTTCCGCTCAGCAGTGACGTTCCAATTACTCCACCGGTCACTCTGAGCATCGTTCGTCTGCTAACCGCACTTCGGAGCCGCTGAGCAAGACTCGTTGACATACAATGTGACAATTTCGAGGGAGCAATAAGTTCTTCACGGCCGTAAAATACATACCACAATATACCATCCTCACCCCTCCGAATACCTTCTCGGTCCGTCCTCTGATTAAGCCGGAGCCGCCGCGAGCAGCTCGCGAGCGACGCTTGCCAACTCCTCAACGTCCGCCTCGCGGAGCCGCTCCTCGCCCAACACCAGACGCAAACGCGGCCGTCCCACGTCGATCGGCACCTTCTCCGTCTCCAGCAGTCCCTGTTCTTCGAACTGAGTCTTCGTCCGTGAGAACGTTGCTTTGCTCGCGACACCGACATCCTCACCCCAGTGCGAAATATCGTACAGTAGCTGTTCGTGTTTCGCTGCCACCAGCAGACTCAGCCCCACTTCGTCCAATTCGTCCTCACCGTCCATAGTCTCAACCGACTCCAGAGCCGTCCGAAAGTCCGACTCCATCTCCGAGTTGAACTCCTCGCCGAGTGAGTCCACCACTCGCGAGTACGCCGGCGTTCGCAGGTCGAACTGCTCGCCATCTTCCCAGCGATCACTCCAGTGCTCGCGAGCCGCCGCGACGAACTCCTCGTCGTCGGTCACGAGTGCTGCACTCTGTTCGTCATCCGGTGTGAGCAGTGAGACGACCGTCTCCTCTGTCACCACCAACTCGCCATCCAGCCGCCCAGCAGCGGCGCGCAGTTCCAGCATCTCCGCTGCGAGCAATTCCGCCGCTGTGCTCGCCAGCACGAAATCATCCCGCAGCCATTTCAACATGTCTTCTCTGACGAGCAAGCGTACGTTCGGTGGTTGCTCGCTGTTGGCGAGTATCTCGATAAGTGCGCGTGTTGTGTCCTCGTCGAAACCAACTGCACTCACCACTCCACTCTCCTCGGCAAGGATCGTCCGAAGATTCTCACCCACCGATGTTCCCACTTGGGCCGAACGAATTGTCATAGAGTAACAGTAGTTATTGAAGCCATATCCACCTTTTGCATTATATTATTATCATACAACATGAATGAATATGATAGAGAAACCCATGCACATGCATACGCAGTTTTTTTCTAATTGTCAGTCTACAAAATGGCATGACCCGATTGCCGAGGCAAATCAGCACTCACGAAAGCTGTACCAACTGTCGGGCAGCAAACCTCCGTGCTCTCGTCTCAGCCTTGCTCTAGCTGTGTCTCGAACGAACTCGCTGGCGAGAATTCAGTCAGCTCCTCAATCTCTTGTTCCAGCCGTTCGACTTCCTGGCGCAGGACATCTGCCTCGGGGTCGTCACTCACCGCCAGCCGGTCTTTCAACCCCTGCAAGCGCGTCTCTTTACGCTCGTCGTCCACCTCGGCCTTGCGCACGTACTCGCTTTCGCTCACGTCGTAAACGGCCGATTCGGGGACTGAAACCACATCCAGTGCCTCTTCGACGTTCGAGCGGTCAACGCCGACGAGTTGCTCGCGGTCAATGCCAGTCTCTGCGAACGCGTCGAGCACTTCCTCGTCGTCTTTCAGCGAGCGGTTCCGCCGGGTCGTTCGCTGAACCGACCCGTACTGACCGTGTACTGGCCGGTCGTGTCCGACACGCTCTAAGAGGACCTCAGTCACGTCCTTACGGAGGTCGTTGGCGTTGCGCTGGACGTCCGATAACAAGGTGTAAAGGTTGACCAGCACGGGCGTTTCGACGTCGCTGAGGGCACTCATCTCCTCGCGTTCCAGTGCGTCGATCAACAGCAGCATATCCGAATAGACGTCGATGTCCGGCTCTTCGCGCTCGCTGTCCTGCTCGTCGTTCGCGCCCGCGCTCATCGACAAGTGCGGGGCATCGTCTAGCACTGCGCTCTCGTCGGCCTCGTTAAGTTCGGTCAGTGTGTTCTCGCGTTCATCGAGTACGTAGCGCGGGTGGAGTGCAAGCACTGCCGCGTACGGCTCGGCTTTCGGCGGCAAGCGTTCGAGCTCGTAGCCCTCGCTTGCCTCACGAGTGTGCTCGGCGAGCGCTTCGAACTGCTCGCGTTGCAGGGGCTGTGAGTCACCCGAGTCGACGTCTTCGATGATGATTCGCTGGTCCTGTACGTCGGTGATCCGGAACCGTTTCGAAGCCAGCGGCGTGATGAGCGTCGCTTCGTCGGGCAGTTCCTCACACCGCTCGATCAGCGTGCCCCACGTCGCGCCGAACGGGATTGCCATGCTCGAATTCAGAGAGTCGATGTCTAAATAGCCGTTGGCGACACACCGTATTTCCGGAGAAAATCACGGCTCCGGAGCGCGATTCAGTCCATACTCCACGTCGCTGTGGACGGGCACGGGACGAGACGAGATTAGCAGCTCCACTTCCCACCCCCCCTTCCAGTTCATGAAGTGATCTCGTAGGAGGCGATCTCGGTTGACCCGCATCGTGGACAGAAACCAGCCTCTGGCTCGACGGTCGCACCGCAATCACGGCACTCAACGATCGACTCCTCTGTCCTGCGCGAGAGTATTCGTCTGACTGTCTGTATCATGAAAGGGAAAGGAGCGTGTGACACGCTTTTCGAGGTCCGGACCCGTTCCGTCCCTCTATTCGGCTATCCATCGGACGATGATAGATGCTGTCCAAGCGGACTGAAAGTGAAAATTCCCGCCTCTCCCTTCTGAGACGATCTTGCTGGCTGTATCCCAGCGAAGTGCCGCTCACTCGTCAGTCGGCGTAATACGGACCTCTCCGTCAACCAAGTAGATGTACCCGCGGCTTTCGAGCTGGGCGAGTGCGTCTTCGGCGTCGGCTTTGTTGAACCGCTCGACATCGGTGATCACGTCGAGAGCCTCGTCTCGCGGGAGGGCTTCGCCGGTCCCGCCGGCCGCGTCGGTCACCACCGCGAGCGTGTCTTCGGCGAACGGCGGTATCCGTCGCCCTTCATCCATACGCGTTGTTTCAACTGCCGTGTTGAACCCGGGGACGGCGCGGTGATCACAGTGGTTCACAAAGCTGTTCGATGTTCGAGATAGAGAACATCAGGACGATTTCACGGAATTCACGATACCAGAACTGCGCTCGCACGGCGGAGCCGAGCGAGCGCTTCGTCGTCGAATACGACGTCTCGGACATCCACCGCTGAGAGTACCCAGCGTCCCGGATTAGCGTGTTGTGGCCAACCGTCTCTGTCGATGATCCGCGTTCGAGGACGAGTGGATCGACGTCAAGCGTATAGAACTCGAACTTGCTCATCCAGTCGTGAAATCCCTTGTCAGCGGCGACTGACAGCAGGTCGTCGGCGTTTCGCCGAACGACCTGCGGCCCGAGTTTCGTATCGTGCTTCCACTCGACCGAGCACTGCAGATCCAGCACAGCAAGCGACTCCGTATCGGTGATTGTGGTGACTTTCAGCGTCTTTACGTCTCGATCCGACCGCTTGAGGTAGTACGACGAAGCGTGCCCGCACTCGAAGAAGGTGCTGTCGAGGGCGACGTGACCGGACTGCGGGAGTTGCTCCGCAGAAACGCGGAGCAACGCCCGCCAAACCCGCATTTCGAGGCGGTCAAACGACTTGTAGATCGTGGAGTAGTCCGGAACATCGTTGAGATCGAGTTCGAGGATTTCGCGCAGTTCGCTGAAACATTGGAGACGATTTTCTGTTTCGCGGTAGCTATGGTCGTCTTCGAGCCGATAACAGTGAATGAGAACGTGTTTCCAGCGGGCGAGTCCGTTGGTGGACTCGCTCGCGCTCGTCCCCAACGCTTGTTTGATCAGACGTTTACACGTTCTCATGAAGTCGAGGAGATCCACTTCCACCATATCGGTCTTCCTCGGCTTCATCCTTACCGATGTGACGGTCTATCCTGCTGCCGTCCCTCGATTCAACAGAGCAGTTTTTTCTAATCTGATGCGCCACATCTAGAATTTCGAAAAGTGATTTCAAACCGTAACAATGCGAATCGACCGCTTTGGCTCGTTCTGGCGGGGGAGTTCACCCAGCGCGTGGTGCTGGCTGCGGTGGTTCAAGCATCACTACAACCACGACCGACCGAATCAAGCGCTCAATGGACGAACGTCGTTCGAGGAGATTTTCGACTAGACACTGTTTGAGGAGACTCGTGTTCGGTAGTTATTGTCGAACGCTGTAACTGGGAATGAAAAAGGTCTGTACTATGGCATATACATTGGATGTAGCCGGTTGAGTTCGCCCAGTGCGTGGTCCTCTGGGAAAGACGGAGACAGCGAATTTCGTGAGTTCCCCGGTCAAGCATACCAACCGGCTAAGGACAGATCGGCTGTCCGCCCTCATGCCTCTCTCCATTGTTTTCGAAAGATATTCTTTATTTATAGACAGACTCTTGGGAATGGTGTACGAGAACCTCGACACTGACCTCATCAACGAATTGCTGGGCAACGGACGTACAAGCTTGCGAAGCCTCGCCGAGACGCTTGATGTCTCGGTGACAACCGTCTCAAATCATCTTCAAGAGCTCGAAGAAACGGGTGTGATTCGTGGGTATTCGCCCACTGTAGACTACGATGCACTCGGATACGACGTCACAGCCATCATGCAACTCACGGTAGAAGGAACCGCGCTTTCGGATGTGACTGACAGCCTCCGCGAACATCACCAGATACTCTCGGTTTACGAGGTGACCGGCGGGTTCGATATCATCGCGATCGGGAAGTTCAGAGACACCGACGATATGAACGGCCAGATCAAGAGCCTCCTGAACGACTCCGGAATCAACGAGTCCAACACCAGTGTCGTGTTGAACAAGGTGAGCGAACACGACCAGTTCGAGATCGACACAGACACCTCATCAAGCGAGTAGACGGGATTCGGTTGCCGCACTGTTCGTCAGTATTCCCATTCATGCTCTGTTCTTAATAGACAAAACAATTATTACATACGAGATACACTGAACAATCGGCCGGATGGTAGGCCAGTCATGGAATTGTGGTAGGCATTTCCCATCCGGTGACCTGTCATGAGACAATGGGGTTGGGCCACCCTCATCACGGCCTTTCACTGCGAAGAGAGCACCCACTTATGTGCATGACTATTCCGGCACTCTCTGACAGTAGCTAATAGTTCCCTGAATTTACTCATGGCAGGGGTGCATTGAGATCGCTGACATGGGCTTCTCCAGAACTTTTCCACATTCAATGTATCCAAGAATTATGGTTTACACCTCGGCCTGACGAATTGTAGATCGTCACTATGCACACGTAGAGAATCAGATCATACGGAAGGAGGGAGCAGGATAACAGGGGAAATGCCAGTGTAAAACACGCCTCTCTCCACGGGACCAAGCGCTGGATGTGATGTGTTATTTGGTAACAAGAACTAAGGAGTCCTAACCTGTATTGAGATATGCAGGCGTGTTGCCTGTACTACGTGCGGCCAACACAGGGACACCGTGCGTAGGAGTATACGCGAACCATGGGCCGGGGGTCAAACCGGCCGGCCCATTTTCCTCAAACACTCCCTAGAGGAAGACTTCGGGAGGAGGGCGACGCGCTCGTTAGTGATTTCGGTCCCGGATCCCGCTGCTGGTAATGGCTTAGACCGTATTGGATACTGAGAGTTGAAGGATGCGTCTCTGCAGAATTCTATCCCGCGCAGAACTCGCCGATCCTCTCCCGTATCTTCACCTTATCGCCAGAAGTACTTAAAAGAATCAGCGACCAGCAGAACAAGCTCCGTCTTGAGGAGGAAAACCGAAAGATGAGCCACGACTCTCATAGGGCTCGCTTCGAGAGCTGTTGAACCGTCTCGACGCCATATTCTTTAGACCAGTCGAGAAATCCGATGAGAGCGAGAGTCGAGATTTGGGAAAGTGTACTCAAGATTGGAGAGCTAAGCACGAGTAACGATTGTAGCAGCGAGCATATGTGCCGGGTGGATAACGAAACCAACTGGGGACGAGTTCCCAGACCGATAACCGCCTTCCCTCTAAGTAGGATTAGAGATCAGACTAATCCATCGGACTGACTGTTTCACCATCTTGGTATATCCGGTCGAATTCGGCAAGATACGCGACCCTGTCTTGGACCACATCGATGTCTAATCCAAGATCAGTGGCCAGTTCGTGGATAGTCATCGGTTCGTCGAGTGCTTGGAGAACTTCGAGTCCGCGGTAATATTGGTCTGTTAGCTCCCGGATGGGGTCCTCGATCGGCGTGGTCACCCCGTACCGCTCATCGAGATCGACCAGGGCTTCGTTCGCGAAGGTTGCGAACTGGTCGTCGCCGAGCCGGTTGATCTGGACTTCGAGTTCATCTTGGACGACGTCATAGTCGAGGCCAGCCTGCACGAGCATGTTCATGTCCTCGATGTCGTCGTCACGGCCCGCAATCAGTTTGAATAGGAAGATATCCATATTACTGACCAGCCGAACGGTCAATCGGTCGGTCGCGAGGAACGGCTCACTTCGGTTGCGCATTCCCTTGGTCAACACGAGTTTGTTCGCGACCTGCTGATTGAAGATGTCGAGACGGCAGCCATCCTCGTTCTCGACGCAGCTCGTCGCACCCAGCGCCCGATAATCGGCATCCAGCGATTGTACCTCCGCATACCCACGATCCATCAGGACAGCCCACAGCTGGCCGTACGCGTCGCCATCTGTGACGACTAAGTCGATATCCTTCGTCGCTTCCTTGAGATCACGCAACGCCATTGCGCCACCACCGATCAGGTAGACCGTGAGCGGCTCAGACAGCTCATCCGCGATTCGCTGGAACTCGTTTTCGATATATTCTCGCCCGAATGTGGGCCTCATCGTGGTAGTGACACCTCGTAGTCAGCCGCCAACTCTTGGAACTCGTCCCACTCGGGGAGGCGCTCGTCGCTGAGTGCTCCTTGTGTCTCGAGATATCGGATCAGGCTGTCGATTTCGTCTTCGAGGCCGTACTTCGTTGCTCGTTCTCGAAACTCGCTCTCGTTGACATCGACGGAACTGAGCAAGAGTAGACAGTACGAGCGGTAGCGGGTGTCGTCGTCGATCAGCAACGTGTGACAACAGAGCTCCGCCGGTGAGACTGCCTCTATATCCTCGGAGTAGAGGTAGTAGCGATGGCGGGTCAGCAGAAACTGGAGGTCGAATGCCGCGAACCGAGCGAGGCCGGTTTCATAGAAGTGCTCTGTTTCAACCTTTGTGTCTGTCTGGGCGAGAAATTCATCGAAATCTTCCCAGAGAATCGTCCCGTTCGAGGCGACCGTTTTGAGGCGTTGTCGGTGGAGATGGTGGGCCAGCTCGCGTGCGAACTCGTGTAGGTGGTCGAAGTCGCCATTGAAGTTGTAGCGGCCGTCGTCCGTACCGACGAGACCACGGTCGCGAAGTTGTTTGAGGACTCGGTTAACCGTGTTGCGGTAGTTGTCGCTCCGGTCGGCGATCTCGGAAACGGTTCGCGGCTGATCGAAATAATACAGCATTTCGAGTGTCTTGCCGGTCAACAGCTCCGGGAAGTCGATGTGGGAGTGCTGGCGGACGAGGTTCTGATAGACCTCGACGGCTCGACTATCAGAGGGAACGACCCGCTTTTGGCGGCCGTCACGTTCCGTGTAGACGAGCCTCTTCTCGACAAGATCAGCGATTGCACGGGAGAGGTAGCTCTCACTGTGATCGAGCTTCGTTGCGAGTTCGGAGACCGTGTCGCCGGACTCAATGGTAGAGAGGACCTCAAGTTCGATGCGCCGGAGCACGGTGTAACATCGTAGGAAACTCATTTATAAACAAGTTTCGAGTAGTGTTACAGCCGGCAAGTACGGGACCCATCAACTGACTTCGCTAACAAAACGATGAACTAGCGTTCCATGTTGTGGATGCCGAAGAGGTGACAGAGGGTCTGGTTAAGCGCCTCTCAGGCCTCGCTCTCTCTCTTCTCGGGTGATGATTCCTGGGTAAGATCCCAACAGAGGGCTGCCTTTACCTCCGGAAACGATGGTGGATGCATATGGGCGATGGCCACGGCGCTCACAGCACATTCTCGCGCTGCTCAAACTTTCGAGCCCGACATCCACACCCTGACGGTGGACCTTCCGGATGTTCCTGAGGGATCGAACGAGTAATCACCACCCAAACACTTTTTATAGTTCTTTTCGATTGATAGCGACAGTGAACCGAACGCTACTTTCGCTCGTTCTCGTCGCTGCTCTCGTTTTCGCGGGATGTGGCGGTACTGGCTCGGATTCGGGCAGTACCGCCGTCGTTACCGGCGAAGCCGGTGGTGAGCAGACGAACGCTCCGGATTCCGAAACCGCGGCGAGCGCACCGTCAACGACTGCATCGACAGAGACGATGACTGCGACGGTAACCGCAACCCAAACCGCTACCCCGACGGCAACGGCGACGACTACCTCAACAGCGACTCAGACTCAGACCCGAACACAGACCGCGACGGCGACCACTACTGCTACCCCAACGGCCACTCCAACAGCCACGTCGACACCGACTGCAACACCTACCCCTACGCCGACACCAACGCCTACGGCTACTCCAACACCTACTCCTACGCCGACCCCTACGTCGACTGCAACGCCTACTCCGACGCCCACACCCACTGCGACCGAGACACCAGAACCCAGTGTCTCGGTTCCCGAGGGAGTCTCGGGTGACGCCCGCCAGGCGACGGTCACCCGCGTGATCGATGGCGACACCCTCGAAGTCGAGTTCGAGGACGGCGAGACTGACACTATCCGCTTCATCGGTGTTGACACGCCCGAGACGTCTCTCGGCGATGTCTCACCCGAGGAGTACGAGGGGATCCCGGAGACGGACGCCGCGCGGGACCACCTCTACAACTGGGGTCAGCAGGCCAGTGAGTATGCTACCGAGGAACTTGAGGGCGAGACCGTGCGTGTGGTGACTGATGACGAGGGTGACCGTCGCGGAAGCTTCGGCCGTCTGCTCGCGTACATCTACGTGGGTGAGACCAACTTCAACCAGCAACTCCTCGACCAGGGCTACGCCCGTGTCTACGACTCCTCGTTCTCGCTGCGCGAGGACTTCGACAGCACCGAAGAGGAGGCACGCTCGAACGATGTCGGCCTCTGGGACTTTGACGCCGAGGAGACCGCAACGCCTACCCCGACCCCGGAACCGGAATCCGGGTCCGGCGGTGATGGTGGTGTCGAGACGCCTACCCCAAGCGGCGATGCGAGCGACCCCTACGACTGCTCGGACTTCGACTCCCAGGAAGCCGCCCAGCAGGTCCTTGAGGACGACCCGAGCGACCCATCGGGTCTCGATGGTGACGACAACGGTGTAGCCTGCGAGTCGCTCTAATCGCGGTCGGGTCCCGACCACTCGTCATCGACTTGGGTGACGAGCGCTTCGTGCGAGATGTTCGCCTCGGCGAGCAACTGGTCAGCGAGCTCCCACGCACGGCGCTGGCGCGGGGAGATATCGCGGGCATCACCAGCGAATACGATGAGTGCCTCAGCAAGGAGTAACTGGTCCTGGGGATGCATGGGACCGATGGTTGCGTCATCGAATAAGAAGTCTGGGGAGAGTGCCATCGAACACATTCACAACCAGATCTCTATCATGTTAGCCGCGGATCGAACAATCCGTTTGAGAATAAAGGGTTCCCAGTACACGGGATTTTGAGAGGTACTAATGTCTCTGTTCTACTTTTGGATGTAAACGTTGTTCAATGATACTCTTCACGGCAGTTTAAGCAACTCCAGCCAGTATTTCCATCCATGGCGACCACTACTCCGGAGTCGGTAGTACGGACGTATTATGAGCTCGTGGACGCAGCTCGCTATGATGACCTTGTGAGACTCTTTGCTGAAGATATTCGCTACGAGCGGCCAGGACAGCCTCCTATCGAAGGACGGGATGCGCTCAGGGAATTCTACGAATCGGGTCGCCCGCTTGAAGATGGCAGCCATGAGATTCACAGTGTGATCGTTGAGGACCTCACCGCGGCGGTCCGGGGTTCGTTCACTGGGAAGCAACATGGCGAGCAGGTCCGGTTTGGATTTGCTGACTTCCATGAGTTCGAGAACGAGGTAATCACACGACGCTATACGTACACCGACCGCGATGAAGTATAGACTCTGGTATGCCGCGTTACGAATGTACCGAGTGCGAGTGGATGGGTGAAACACTATTCGAAGCACTCGATCACGCGAAGATTCACGAGGTTCGTCTTACTGGTGAGTGAGCCGCACGTCTTTTCGTATCTTACCTAACGCCTAACGAATGCTTGTGTTCTGCTGTTTGGTAAGATACAGGTGCCGACCTACCTATGAGAGTACTGTTGATGGTGTGGGTAGAACTCGCGAGAATGATCGGCAGCGTGTGGCAACTGATACGTGACCCCCGTGTTGTTGCTTCTATCTCTACTGTTGTAGTGCTTACAGCCGTCCCGAACGTGCGGGCACATGGTCGCACAGGCGCGCGGAATCCTCATGAAACGGCAGAACGAAGATAGATGGCATGGCAACGATCACCTGCGATAACTGTGGAGAGGAAACAGAATACGACGATTCGGATTCGACGGATCAAATCCCTTGTACGCACTGCAATAACATGATCCAAATCAACGACTAGTCCCCGAGTCTACCGGAGCCGCTCCCGAAGTCGCGGACCAATCAATTTTGAACCGTGTGCACACTCTACCCAGTGTAGGTAGCAAACAAAGTATAAGACGTAAGTGTTGTAGAGTGGCTAAGCTGAGTTGAAGTGGCTGGGATAGTTGGAAAGGAGTACCTTTTCGACAGTAGAATAATCGACATAAACATCTCTGTCAGTTATTACTTGTACCAATCCATCGCTTAGTCTTAGACCCCCAACTGAGCGCTGACTTCATGCTTCCTACAGCCCATTGCGGGGCTACACTCTCGGCTTGACGACGTATCAAATTGCAACGTTCCCTCAGACGGCGCTTAATCGATTCTGCCTTACTAAGCGATTCCATGTTTTCCCACCTAACCAGAACATTCTCTTTATCACTAGCATTCCTCACCTGGGGTATCTCTCTGTTGGGAAACCAAACTGGGTCTGCATAGTAAGTCTGGCCGTCGTAGGTAAACCTGATCGAGAATATTTCATTGATTGTGAAGTTGAGCGGAGATTCTGCTTCGAACCCTTTGATCTTGGCTTCGTAATACGCAAAGCGTCCATCCTCTACTAGTTGGGTGGTCATATCAACTCTACCATGCCGGTGGTCGCCGGACTCGATCAGTGCGCCGGAGGTTACTATTTCTCTCCCTAGCATAAAGGGCGAGCTTTTCTCAATTTCCTTCTTCTTTCTCCGGTACTCACTCTCTACGCTATCAATCAGGTTCTCCAAGTTGCTGGATACGTCAAGGTGCTCTGCGGTCTTTTGCAAAATGATTCCAGTGTCTTCTTTCAATTGTTTCAGATGTCGTTCCAGTTCAGGAATATTGCGTGCACCATCGTGTACGATTCGATTCCTGATGTCATATGCCGAAACGAACTTGTCCTTGTACGACTTCTCGCTTTCTCCCGCAATAGGAAGAAGCTTTGATGCCCGCTCGGACACTTGGTATTTCCCATCGTTTTTGTGAGGGGCTAACAAGCACTCAAGACTAATGATGGTGTTCAGAAACTGTTGCTCCGGCTCTGGGCTCTGCATCCCAAACCTCCGCCACCGTATCGCGTCCTCAAAGTTGCTCCCTAATACAGTATCTGTGTCGTGATTCAGATACGATCTAAACACTTCTTTCTTTGACTTGACGCTTGCTTCTGGATGGCCATGTCGTCCCAATTTGTACCGCCGCGTCCAGCCCATGCTCATGAACTCGAATTCATCATCACCGTTGAGTCGGTAGTATGTGACTGACGGCTCATAGAAAGGAGACTGTACGATAGACTCGTCACTTCCAAAATTGATAACATCCAACGAACGAGAAATGTTCTCCTTAGCCTTCTGCGTTTTAATAGTAGTTACTGGCCCTTCCACGGTTGTTTCCGCGATTGCTTCAAAATCAGCTTTGTTGAAGCTCTCCCTATCTCCCATTCGGTTCTCTATATCGAGTGATTCGGAATCAACTGAGTGGAATTTGACGGCACCTACTTGTTCTCCCATCCAGGTTGAGGGTAAGTTCGGCATCGGGATGTAGAGGGTTTCTTTGTCCCCTTTCTCCAGAATCCCGTCACAAAACCTATCAACTCGGTCTTCAGCTGTGGATGCATCCTCTGTGGAGAATCGCTGCAGCAATTTTTGCAGGGCTTTTCTATCCCAACCAGACATTAGCAACTCTGCTTGTATGTTTTTTATTGTATTTTGAAGCAAATCATCATTCAGAGAATCCACTCCATGCATATACCCCCGAAGATCGTGTACAAGACTTCGAACGTATTTTTCGATTGCCGCTTCAGATGCAATCTTAGAGCGAACCATAGCCAAGTCCGAACTGATCTGGTCAAGGTCCAATTCTTCTTTCGCTGGACGTTCGGATTCATTAGATATCACTTCACAGACTCGGCTGTGGACATCGTTTGCTTTGATGTCTAAATTCTCTGACTGAATCATCTTCTTTAAATCTTTTAAGTCGAAATCATAGTGGGACGAAAGTTCCGTATGTGCGTCCGATTTCAGATCACGAGCTTCATCTGCATCATGTCTCAAACACCGGTAAACATCGACAATCTCATTTAAATGGTAGTTTTTGTAAATCCTGTTTGCGGTTTCAATAACCTGATCCAAATTGTCAAGTATACTATCAAGTGAGCCATTTCCGTTGATGGACTCCTCCGAAGATTTGATGCGCGCAATCAACTCTGTTCGATCGCTCTCTGGCGTAGTACTTCTTTCAGTTAGTTCCCACCATGTCTCGTCAACTTTCAAATGCAGCTCGTCTTCAATTGCTTTGTCCCAAATCCGAGGCATGTCCGACTTAAGAGACACCTATCCGTAATCGTTGCCCTCTTATGTTGGTCTGTGAATCAAAGTTCAAAAACGGGTTCCGCTATATCGCGCCTCACTGCAGGCTGTCTCCGCTCGTTGCGTGTCTTTCGTCTCCACCGACCCGGCCTCGGAATAGCGGCATGGCTGTTCGACTTGGCTGGCGGGACGGACGCCGTGATGAGCGGCCTCAACGCGGTTCTCAACCCCGTCGATACGTTCCGGGCAGCCCTCTCGGGACTATCGAATTTCTCGGTGAGTGATATCCCGATTATCGGCGGTGCGCTTTCCTCTGGGCCTGCGGCCGCAGCATTCAACGCGATACTTCACCCCGCAGACGCGTTCCTCAGCACTCTTCGGGCGTTGAAAAATATCAACGTCTCTGATATCCCCATAATCGGAGGAATGCTCCAGAAGGGGATCAACGCCGGACAGGCGCTTGGTCAAGGATTCGCACAGGGGGCGCAGGGGAAGCAAGGAATCGTTGGGAAGGCCGCCGGTGGCCTCGCCGGTGCCGCTGCTTCGTTCCTCCCGAGTTCGGATGCCGACCGCGGCGCATTGTCGAACCTCCACGCGCGTGGTGGCGCGCTTTCCTCAACGCTTGCCGGCGGTGTCCGGAATAACGAGAGTATGGTCGGGTCGGCCGTCTCTCGGCTTGCTCGACGCGCAACGGAGAATCTACCACCAGTACGGGCTTGCGTCTCACGCCGGGCCGAATATTGAGGGAGAAATGGATCTCGGCGTCATCTCTCAGAAGGGGAACCCGCTCGACTACGGCCTACTGGGGACCACCATCGTCGAAGTTATCTACGGAACGGACAATCAGGGACCGCTCAACGACGCAGCCCTCGTCGGCTGGAACGGACTTCAACAGCCCGAGCGCGGCCCCTATCTCGACCTCCAGAACGGTCAGTACGTGAACGGCCAAATCGACAGCGTACCCGCCACTCTCCCCAATGCTCGAAAGGCGACGAAGCTCCGAATAGAGATAGACGCCGACGCGAACGAAACCCGATTCTATCAGGAGGGGGCTGTGAACGATGAAGTCACGCTCAATGGCGTCTCGCAGCGCGGGGACAGTGTTCTACACATCGACCCCGGTGGGAACGCGGATACGGTTTTCATCACCTACGCCCGTTATACATTCGACCAGTAGGACAAATAGGCGAGTTAGATGCTGTCGATAATCTCAGGTATGACTTCTGCATACCATGCTACATTGAGGTCTAACCACTCTTCTCCAGGGTCAACCGCTTCTTGTTTGAATGTCGCGGAGTGCACTCCAAGCAGCGCGGTTCGCGGACCACCCACTGTAATTCTGTTTTGAGATTGCATCATAGATTCTGGCGATGCAAGAACAGGGCTCCCACTTGTGCCCGGGTGCATCCGGGCATCAGTGACGAAAAGACGTGATCCGTCAAAGTTCACGCCATATGGGCTCGCGATGAGGGCATTTCGAAGAACTGGAAGGCCCATATTTGTGCCGACAAATATTCCTGGGTAACATGCTATTCGCGCTGTATCTCCACCGCTAATCCTACCAGGATCAGATATGAAGTGCTCTCTGGAAAATGCGAGACTGCCTGTTTGTGGATCTCCACCGTAAAGCGCAGTCAGGTTCCAGTCTGTCGGAACTACTGCTACATCCACATCCGTGTCGCTGGGATGCCGATACCAATCGCTGCCCATACCATCAGAAAGGTCAATATCTATGTACGATAGCTGAGTTATATCTGGGAAATTTCTGACGAAAATTCGTACCGATTCGGGATTATGGACTACATCCCCATTTTCATCGATATCTCTCAAAACATGCTGGTTAGTGATTAGATATGTTCTGTCGCCATGATTATAGTAAAAGCCAGTTCCGTGGCCGTCGCTATTTGGAAATTTGATAGTAGTTGTAGTCGCGTACAGCGGACTGACCCCTGTCGGTTGAGAATTTCCCGACATAATATATAATAATTGTGCAGGCACACAAATTGCTTTCGCCGATTAAGCTGAACGCAACGACACATAGCCCCAATATACCGAACAGATTGTTTGGCGGTAATATGATGAACCTCCAAGACGACCCATCTCTCATGCTATTGGATAATTGGCAGAATCTTTCCATGGATACCTTAGTTACCGCAATCGAGGACGGGTACCCAGAGGGGAAAGAGTTAGAGTTTAAACGAGAACAAAATCCAGACAATAGCGGTCATAAGCAGACGACTGTGGGGGAAGTGGTATCGTTTGCTAACGCCTCTGGCGGTGATATGGTCATCGGGATGGCTGACGAGGAACGTACCGCCTCAGGGTTTTGGCCCACTCATTACGAGGACGTAGATGAAACCATTCTGAGATGGGTCGACATCATCAAGCGAAACACCGACCCCGAAATCCCACAGCATCTAATTGAGATTGAGGAAGTCCAGGTGACTGAGGACTATGAGGAGTACGTAGCTGAACATTCCCCCTCGAAAACGGGCTCAATTCTGGTGATGCGAGTTCAGAGAAGTTGGCGATCTCCTCACCGAGAGACAGTCAAGAATAGGTTCTACGAACGGAGTTCCGGGGGGAAATCAGAACTTGATACTGGAGCTATACGCCGGGCAATACTTCAGGGAGACTTAGTGGTTGAACGCGCCCAAGAGTTCCGAGATGATAGGCTCGCTGCGATTCAAGCTGACGATCTCGCACTCCCTTTGGCCCCCCAACCCAAAGTAGTGCTTCACGTTGTTCCGAGCAATGCCTTCTCCGTAGAAGGAACACTTGATCCGGCTGCTGCCTCCCAAGGCCTTCAGCCAGACAATAATACGCGGCCAGTGCTACTTGCCGCTGATCGAAGACACATCGGGGAAGGTCGCTATACCGAGAATGGATACCTCCATGGTAGAATGGCCACGAACCCTCCCAACACATTTGCAACCATTACCCAAACATTTAGATCTGGTGTGATTGAAGCCTTGACTGCAACCTCATATAACAACCCAGATGGCGGAAATCCACTGATCTCATCTGGTCATGTTGAAAACTGTCTTGAAACCGCATTTCCAACCTTCATCGAATTTCTCACTCAGCAAGAATGCGCATACCCGTTCTACTGTTTCATTAGTCTAGTCGGGGCACGGGGCGCCTCTGTCGGAGGTATGAGAGATGCAATGGGTGCAGGTTCAATGGGCGGCGTTAGCAGTGATATTGCACGGCTACCTGCCGTACAAGTTGACTCTCCAACATCGGATCTGGAACCTATCATTCACTCATTGGTCGACTCGCTTCACAACGCAGGTGGGAGCTGGGGCCGACCCCGGACCGTAGAGTAGCTCTTTTTTCGCGTTCGTTCGGACGCTTGACTGTCAGAGGGTTCGTGACGGGAGCGCGGCGTTCGTCAACAATTCTACCAGCAGAGTAAGCGTATCCGGCAGACTAACTCTCTCGAATAACGCAGAAGCTTATCGCCAGTGATCAGACGTTGGTCCTGGCCAGATACCTACGGCGAGTTCCGAAAGCCATCTCCCTCGCTCCGCAATAGTGTTCTCGTCCCAATTGTCGTGCCATCGGTCGACGAGTCGCCGGTTGAGTAATAAAACTGAGTGGTCGTCGATAGCTTCCCGCTTTGTATCCCACGCAGCGTTCGAGATGGTGGGGTTCAGCTTCTCAGTAAGGATTGTTAGGTTCCCGACTGTATGCTTCATTTCATCGCGCTCGATCCGCTCAACTTCTTCAGGATCCACTCCTGGCAAGTCCCAGTGATGGGCCCATTCACGAGGGAGGATATGTTCGATATGGAGCTTCTGCGAGATCTCTAGTCCTTCGCTATATCCTGTGTCTCGCAGCTCCCTCTCAAATGCTCTGAAGACCATTCTTAGCCGTCGTTGATTAATGCGACTCCAGTATGGCTTCTCGACCATCGTTTGCCGAACTTCCTCGTCTGTGGGCCAGTATTCGCTTGCCCCTTCTTTGTCCTTGAAGAACTCTATGACGGTGGAAGCTACATTGTCTGGCTCGCTGTCCTGGAGGTCAGAAAGTAGCTCTAAGAAGATTCTATTGTAGTTCTTGGTTGTAACACGACAGAGCATCCGCCGTACGAGCCAGCTCTCTATCGCTTCGACGGCGGTCCGACGTTGCCTGGGTGGAATCGACTCGTCTCCATACAACCAGAGGAGGACCGGGATCGGCGTCGTAGTGTCCAAGACGTCAAGTCGTTTGAAAAACACGCCCTCACGGTCATCTGAGTAAGGAGCGGAGAATGTCTCATAGACACGAGCGTAGTGGTCGATATCTATGAGCACATCCTCCACCGAATTATCAGTCGTCTTCAGATAGTTCTGGAAGGTTGGAAAAAGCTTCTTAGCACGAACTCGGCTCGCAGTCCGCATAGTGAGCCAGTAGGTGAGAAAAACGTCGATCCGTGGGCGTTCCAGACGTCCCTGAACGACCTCTTCTCTCCACTCGTCTTCGTCGAACTGCTCCCAATACTTTTGGTGAAGTTCGTCAGCCGATAGGCCGTCATGGTCGGCCTGCCGGAGGAGGAAATTCTTGACTAGGTCTCCTGCCAATAGAGGTGTCCCTCTGGCATTGAGTGTTTCAAATATGACTTGCGAATCATCCAACGTTTCTAAATCAATCACCACAACCCGGACCAATCCCCACAGTGCGGTTGTGAGCGCACTAATGCACTTCTTTGGAGAATACTGACTCTCCTGTGACCAATCACGCACCTCATCGACAAAGTACCGATAACACTCTGCTATCTTGTGCTCTTGCTCTGTTTTGCGAGAGTCATCTCCCTCGTCTGTTTCCCGCATCACTGCTCGAAAGGCATCCCGATCCGGCTCTATCGGCCAGACTTTGAACTGGTGTTCTTCTTCGCGGATCAGGTTCCTGTTGTTGTATATGAGGCTGCGCAGCATGGATGCCTCCTGGGAAAGCCCCTCATCGAGTGCTACATCTCTCGCGGCGGAGAGAAGGATCTGTAGCGTCGTGAGCCGTTGCTGCCCATCGATAACCTCTCGGGTGTCGAGAGTGCTTGTGGAAGTCGAGCGCTGCTCGAGTACTATTGCACCCAAGAAGTGTGGGGATTGTTCAGGTCCGTCGAACCCGAGATTATCGATAGTTGCTTCACCCATCTCAGCTAGGAACTCTTCGACCACTTGGTGCAGATCGTCCCAGAGGAGTTGCCAGTGCTCCTCTTCGTTCCAAACGTACGGACGCTGAAAAGTCGGGACCACGTATCTGGTTTCTTTCTGGAATATATCCCTCAAAGTGAGAGTGTCTGCTTTCATACGTTATCATCCATGCTGTAGTGACTCACGCATAAACACTCCCCCAAATGAGGCCCGACAGTACGATGGTATTCTGCTTCATCTAGGAAAAGACTATAAACAGACGCTCAATAATGACAGTAACAATATGGTTCAGAAAAAGGTTGGGCACAACTCTGGGGAATCCGGTCGAATCAATGTCTCCGGGCGCGAACTGAACCAACTCGGGCTCACCACTGATAGCTTGGTAAATCTCGATATTGCAGAGTCAAAAGATATCGCCCACGCCGTCATCGACAGCAAAGACACAGAACGGTTTCTCATCGTCACTCCCGCCGAATAACTCCCAATGCAGGACACAACTGAATTCCGGACGAATCGCGATCTGTTCTCGAACCACTACCTCGACGAGCATCTCCCCGAAACCGATGACTGGGCGTCGGTTTCGGAATCCGAGATTCAAGAGGCGTACGACGACATCGCTGCACTCTGGGAGCGCGAGCGTGACTTGGCTCCCGACCGAAACGAGTCCCAACTCGAAGAGAAGTTCATCCGTCCGATGTTCAGACAGTTGGGTATTCCCTTCGAAGTCGAAGAGAGCGTCGAGAAAGGCGACCGACGACCGGACTACGGCTTTTTCACTTCGGAGGAAGCAGCCGGCAATGCGTTCCGGCGACGGAAGGAGGGTGGCGATTTCTACGGGAACGCTGTCGCTGTCGCCGATGCGAAGCGCTGGGGGCGAAAACTCGATACACGAGGGAGCCGACAGCGGGACTTCGAGAACCCGAGCTACCAGATTCACGTTTATCTCCAAGAGACACCGACGACGTGGGCGGTTCTCACGAACGGCGAGTACTGGCGACTGTACTACGGCCCGACCAGCCACCGTCTCGATTCGTACTACGAGGTTGACCTCCCGACGATCCTCGAAACCGGAGACTTGGAGGCGTTCAAATACTTCTATCTGTTCTTCCGCCACGAGGCGTTTCTGCCGGACGCGAGCGGTGACTGTTTCCTCAACGATGTGTACGAGGGAAGCAACGTCTTCGCCGAGGAACTCGGGGCCGACCTCCAGGACAACATCTACGATGCGATCCAGTCGCTCGCCGAGGGATTTCTGCAGTATCCCGAAAACAACCTCGGTGCCGAGGACTTAGACCTGATCCACGATAGCTCGCTTATCTACCTCTATCGGCTCATTTTCGTGTTGTACGCCGAGAGCGAAGGTCGAGACCTCCTCGATACTGACAACGAGATCTATCGGGACTCGTACAGCCTGAATACGATCAAGCAGGAGGTCGCCGAGGAACTTGACAGTGACCGGCCGGAGTACCAGAGCTGGCAGAACGAACTCTGGAATCAGATCGACGGGCTGTTCCAGCTCATTGACCGGGGAAGCGAATCGCGGGGCATTCCCCGAGAAGACTTCTACGTCCCGGCGTACAACGGCGGGTTGTTCCGGACGAATCCGGGTGAGAACGACAGTCCGGAGACCCGGTTTCTGGCCTCGCACGTCGTCGGTGACGAGTACCTCGCGCAGGTCATCGAGCTCCTGACTCGGAGCCGAACGCGAAGCGATCGGAAGACGTTCGTGGATTATTCCTCGCTTGACGTCCGCCACCTTGGGAGTATCTACGAGGGATTGCTCGAATACCAACTCAACGTGGCCGATGGCCCGCTCACGTTGGACAATGGCGAGTACGCGCCTGCCGAGGAGGGTGACGAGGTGGTCGTTGAGTCGGGCGAAGTGTACCTGACAACGGACGCGGGCGAGCGCAAGGCAACTGGCTCGTACTACACGCCGGAATACGTAGTGGAATACATCGTCGAGAACACCCTCGGCCCGCTGGTTGAGGACATTCGAGAAGACCTGATTGGGTTCGATACGGAGGATGAATCGGGATTCGCAGCGGAGTTCGCCGAGCGGGTGTTCGACCTCAAGATCCTCGATCCGGCGATGGGGAGCGGGCACTTCCTGACGAACACCATCGACTATCTCGCTCGCGAGATTATCGACGCACAGGAGCGTCAAGCCGAACAGCAGGGTGTCGAGACCGTTGGCGAGAGTCGAGACATCAACTGGGCCCGTCGTCAGGTCGCCCAGCAATGTATCTACGGGGTGGACGTGAACCCGCTCGCCGTCGAGTTGGCGAAGGTCTCGCTCTGGCTTCGGACGCTGGCAGCCGAACAGCCGCTCGCGTTTCTCGATCACCACCTGAAGACCGGGAACTCGCTCGTGGGGTCGGACATCGAGGAGATCGACGAACTCGACACTGACGCGAGCGACGGCCCGAACACCTCGCTGGCCGACTTCGGTGCCGTTCGCAGGGGCACCATCGACCACCTGATGGACGTGTATGAGGAGTTCATCGCGATCGAGAACACCGACCTCGCGGACGTGAAGGAAATGGAACGGCGCTACCGCGAGATCGAACGCGACGACCTCAGAACACGACTCGTAGCGATGGCGAACGTCGAGACTGCCGAGGATTTCAGCCTCGACCTCCCCAGTGGGGCCTACGAACGCATGGCGCGGGCGCTCGATTCCGCGGACGAGTGGGCCGCCGTTGAGGAAACTGACTGGTTCCAAAGCGCCCAGGCACTGGCCACAGAGCACGACTTCCTCCACTGGAAGCTCGAATTCCCCGAGGCGTTCTACGAAGTCGATGGCTCCGATAGGGCGAATCCTGGGTTTGATGCGGTGGTCGGGAATCCGCCGTACGTACGACAAGAGCAATTAGCTACCACAAAGGATTATTTATCAGAACGGTACGAGGCATACCACAGTGCGGCTGATCTCTACACGTATTTTATCGAAGCTGGAAGAGACGCATTGAGGTCCGGACGAAGTCTCGGATTCATAGTTTCCAATAAATTTGTCCATGCTGAATACGGCAGACATCTCAGAGGAATGTTGGCGGAAGATACTACAATTTCACAGGTTGTGGACTTTCACTCACTCCCTGTTTTCACCAGATCTGTAAGTGCATATCCACTTATTCTCCTGTTGAGCAAAAACCAGCCACCCTCGAATCACGCGATATCCGTCGCTAATATCGAATCTTTAAAGTTCAGTGATCTCTCGAATGTAGTGAAGCAATCCAGATATGAGGTTCTTCAGAACTCGATATCTAGTGAGAAGTGGAGGCTACAGAATCCACAAATATCAAAGGTTGTTGGTGACATAGAACGCGAAGCTATTTCCTTATCTGAATATGTTGATGTGCCGCTTTATCGTGGAATACTCACTGGATTAAATGACGCATTCATTCTCAACGGCCAAAATACACACCAACTTGATGAGAGTTCTGAACATGTATACCCCCTTCTCAAAGGTGAAGACGTACACAAATTCCGGACCGAGTATAACGATCGATACTTGATCCGTGTTCCATCCGGATGGACAAAACAACAATCCGGTAAACAGAATGAAGAAGAAGCTTGGGAATGGTTCCAATCCGAATATCCACAGATATCAGACCACCTTTCAGAATTTCAAGCGGACGCGAGGAGTCGATATGACAGAGGCGAATTCTGGTGGGAACTGCGACCTTGCGATTACTACGAGGAACTGGAGCGTTCTAAGATAATCTACCCAGTAATATCGAAAGGACCAAATTTCACACTCGATACCAATAGCAATTACATAAATGATAAGTTATATGCCATACCATTAGAGAACCATGCTTTACTCGGGGTTCTTAATTCTACTCTCGCTTATTTTTGGATCCAGTTCGAATTATCTGGTTTACGAGGTGGCTATCAGGAATTTAGAGCTGTGCATGTAGAGAAAATACCTATCGACAAAGCGGCCGCTGAAGACGAAAAATTGGAAGAGCTTGGTAAAAACGCAATTCAACTAAGAGAAGAATTGGATGCACTCAATCTCTCCCTCCCCGACCACCTCGGCAACTACGCGGACGGCGAGCCCCTCGGCGAGCGCTACCAACCGCCGGCGGGCCTCGTGGACTCGATACTCACTGCGACCGCCGCCGACCACGAGAGCCTCCGGATCGGGTCGGTGAGCGTCACGAGCGAGAGCTCGAAACTCGTGGTGCGGGCGACGGCGCGGTACAAACCCGACGATCCCGACGCACACGAGACGGACCGCTGGGGGTACACGGAGACCGAGCCCCAGGCCGCGATGGAATTTGTTGGGCTCTCCGAGGCTGAGCGCGGGCTGGTCGAGGCGTTCGTGCCCCACGCGGCGGACGAGGCGGGTGGCTTCGCGGGCTTTCGCGAGACGGCCACCAAGTCCATCTCGCCGCTAGATAGGCTCGAAGCGTTGACCCTCCCGAAACTCGCCGACGTCGAGGGTGGGTTAGAGCGCTATCTTGACGTCAAGGAACGCGCCGCCGAACTCAACGCGAAGATCGAGAAGACCGACGATCTCATCGACCAGATTGTCTACGAACTCTACGGCCTGACTGACGAGGAGATCGAGATCGTTGAAGAGGCAGTCGGCGATGACTGACTCCGGGTTCGAGGTCGAAGACCACGTCACGTTCGCGGGTGGCGAGGGTGAGATTACCCGTATCGAAGAGCGCGACGGTGGGGGTGACCTGCTCCACGTCTACACAACCGATGGGCAGCTCCGCAAACTCCCGAGTGGACTTCCCCATATCGAGAAAGTCGATTCGGTGGTCGACCGTCTTGTAGCAAAGCAGATCGACGACCCAGTTCACGTCGATCTCCGTGAACGAGCAACCCGTCTCGACTTGGCCTACCGCTACGACCGTTTTCTCTCGCTAACGAACAACCGCATCGAGATCGAACCCTACCAGGTCCAAGCCGCCTACGAGATCCTGAACTCCTACGACCACCGGTATCTCATTGGCGACGAGGTCGGTCTCGGTAAGACCATCGAGGCCGGTATCGTCATTGAGGAGCTCATCGCCCGTGGTCGGGCTGACCGCGTTCTCATCGTTGCGCCAGCGCCGCTCACGGTGCAGTGGCAAGAAGAGATGCGCGAGAAGTTCGACCGAAACTTCGTTATCTACGACCGCGACACCGTCCGGACCTACCGTCGCTCCCATCCGAACCAGAACGTATGGCTCCAAGAGGACCTCATTATCACGTCGATCGATTTCGCCAAGCAAGACGACGTGCTCGAAGCCCTCCAGAACCTCGAAGAAGGCTGGGACGCAGCGGTTTTCGACGAGGCCCACCACTTGACCGCTCGACGCGGCAGTGACGAGTCAGTCGAGCGAACGCAGCGGTTCATGGTCGGCGAGGCAGTGGCCCATAACTCTGATGCACTGATCCTCCTCACCGGCACGCCACACAAGGGCAAATCCGACCAGTTCTTCTTTCTCATTGGACTCCTCGATCCCTACCGATTCTCCCACGAGAGCCAGATCACGCCCGACGCTCTCGACGACCTGATGATCCGTCGTCTGAAGGATGGAATGTACGAGATGGACGGTACGCGAATGTTCCCCGAGAAGAACATTGAGGCGCTCCCTGTGAAGATGACACCCGAAGAACGTCGTCTCTACGACGACGTCACCGAGTATATTCGGGAGTACTACAACCTCGCTCAGCAGGAGGAAAATCACACGGCAGGGTTCACGATGGTCATCTACCAGAAACGGCTGGTATCGAGTATCTACGCCATCCGGAAGTCACTCGAAAACCGGATGCGCGCCATCCAAAACGATGCAGTCGCCGAGGACCTTTCAGACGACGTTCAGGGTCTCATTCCACGCTACAGTACCGAACCCGAGACGCTCACCGACGCCGAGCGCTCCCGTGTCGAAACCGAGTTGGAGACGGTGACGATCACCCTGAATCGAGAACAGATCAAAGAGGAGCTCGAACGTGTGAGACGCCTTTGGCAACAGGCAAAGGACATTACGACTGACTCGAAAGCTCGTCTCCTTCAGGAGTACGTTGAGGGGGTTCTCGCTGGCGATCCAGACGAGAAAGTCCTTGTCTTTACCGAGTACACGGACACGCTCGAATACCTCCGAGATACCATCTTCGAGGATCGTGACGTCGCCCAGATCTACGGTGACCTCAGCCAGGACCGCCGTCGACGTGAACAGGAGAAGTTCGAGAACGAGGCGAACATCCTGCTCGCCACGGATGCCGCCCGCGAGGGGCTCAATCTCCAGTTCGCCCATATCATGGTCAACTACGACCTGCCGTGGAATCCTATCCGTATCGACCAGCGAATGGGGCGGCTCCATCGCTATGGGCAGGACCGAACGGTCGAGATCCGCAACTTGTTCTTCAAAGACACGCGCGAGAGCGAGATCTTGAATCTCCTGATCGAGAAACTCGACCAGATCGAAGAGGACCTCGGAATGCGTTCGGACGTGCTCGGTCGGGTTCTGGAGAATATCGACCTCGATGGGCAGATCATGGCGGCGATCGGGGCCGATACACCGACCGAAGAGGTCATCGCCGATATCGACCGTGCGATCAACGAGCGTAAGGAGGCTCTCGAGACCGTCGAGGGGGATTTCCTGATCCGGGACCGATTTGATCTCTCGGAGGAAGATCGCGAGATCCTCGACGTGATCGAGCGGAGTCGGGAGGGAGAGGTGAGCGAGACAGATATCGAGATGCTCGTCCGCGAGTTCTTCGACGTGTTTGGAGGGGACATCAGAGGTGTTCGTCCGGGGCCAGCGAGGGCCGGTGGCGACATTTTCCAGCTCGACGTGCCGAGGGTTCTGACCGGCGAACGGGTCGACCAGCAGTACGAACACGCAACGTTCACGAGGGATGTGGCGATGGAGCACGACGAGGTATCGTTCATAGCGCTTGACCATCCACTCGTTCAGGCAGTCATCGACTACTGCCTCGGCGGTAAGCAAATAGCGGGTAACGTCGGGGCAAAGACGACGACCGACGATGTGTCGCCCGGTATTCTGTTCAACTTCCGTGTCGGATATGTCGCGGGTTCGGGCGAAGCCGTCACCGAGAAATTCATCCAGTTGTATGTGACCGAAGATGGTACTGTCACAACTGACACCCCCACTATCGAGTCGACACTTTCGCCGGAGGTAGTAGAACCATCGACGATTCAGCAACTAGCGAGAGCAGCATCGTCACTTCACCAGATTGCTGACGACGAAGCGTGGAGGCAGGTCCAAGGCTTCGCCCAAGAAGCACGCGACGAACGCGAGCGTGAGGTCACGATCAAGCGCCAACACGCAGAGCAGCACTTCAGCGAGCGAATCGGCACGTGGGAGGAACGGCTCGAAACCTACCAGCGGCGTGCCGAGGAAGGAGCGGATATGAGTGCCCCCATTGGGAACGCACGCCGAAATCTTGAGAACCTCCGACGTGAGCAAGACCGAGAACTAGCTCAACTCGAAGAAGACAGGCATGTGACGCCCGAAGAACCAACCCTAGTGAACGCGTCGTTTGTACTATCTACCTGAGCCATCCGATATGATCGATATCTTCAGTCTTGTCTTGTCATTCATTGAAACTGTGATTCATCAGTTGAGTCTATTCTTTGGTTGGCTAGGTTCACTTATCTTCAGTCCCGAGGCCGGCGGACTGGCAACCATTGTCGGGACAGGAATAGTCATTCATCAGAGATACTATAAAAGTCCGGCTTTAATTTTAGATGCGCAACCTGACACACACGATCCCATTGTAGACTCTGACGGTGACGGTGTCAGTATCTCAGGCAAACTCACCTTGCATAATGCCGGTCATGCGCCTGCTAAGGATGTTTACCTCTCTTTCACACTCACCAATTGGCGATACGATCCAGATGCAAGTGAAATATCGAAGGTGGCAGAGACACCACTTATGATCAAAGAGGAACGGACGTCTGGATTCATTGGATCAGAGGGTGAACGTCACGATATCTACGTTGAAAACACCGTGTACGAGCAGGATATAGCTACGTTGTATTATGACCGTCGTCGATTTACAGAGGATGGTTGTTATGAGGTTGAGTATACGGTCGCATGTGACGGTCATGGACCTCGCTCTGGGAAAGTATACTTCTGTATCAACGATGGTACTCTAACTATTCAACGAGAGTATCCAACCTGCTGGTGGAAATTACGCCGTAAGCTTGGCTGGGAACCACCCAAGCAACCCCGTGTCCAGTACATTGGAGATTCAGCATCTGCAGATACCCAGTGACATAGTCGGATTAGGATAGATGTTTCTTTGCGTCAACCGCGAGAGAAAGGCCGACTGCCGCTGCACCGACTGCGACCGCAACCACACAAGGTAGTCCGGAAAGAGCAATGCTCGTGATCAAACCGATACCGATCTCTCGCATTACTCCATTGAGCACCTCCACGACCTGCCCCTCGCTCTCGCGGAATTGATGGCCTTAGTGAGGAGTCGAACCTCACCTTTGCCGAGGGACCAGGTCGTTTCCAATTCAGTCCACTGAATTATAGATACAATACGTGTTGGTGGAGTAAAAAGGAGTCGCCGAACAATGTAGAGGGACAGACGCCTCACTACAGATTGGGGAAACGCCTGCTCGAAAGGACTGGCAGGAAGCTATAGTTTCCCACTAGACTGGCGGGAAGTGGGGCAGCTATAAGTCGAATACAGGGGTGGCAGAAAGTACGCCAATGTCGGAGAAGACTGCTCTCTACTGCCGGGTGAGTACCACCGACCAGAACCTCGCTCGCCAGCGCGACTTTGAGGGCACACTGCATCTCTATCAGGTGTTTGAGGAACAGCTTGATGAAGACCGCCTACAAACATACGTTACCGAACTGGAGGTGACTGACGCCTATGACGAACTTAGACGAGCTTAGAGAACAACAGCGCAAGAACGTTGCCGAGCGACACGAATTCGTCAAGCAGTGGGCTGAGTACGTCAGAACTCACCCAGACGAGGAGTGGTCGGCCCAGCAAAACAAGGTCATCGACTCTCGGATCAGACGGTAGCGGATAGTTTCCTAACAGATGAATCCGCTATAGCGGCTACCAGGTGTTCAAGCGCCTCCTTTTGCTAGATATGGGTCTATTGCTCTCATATGGATGGTTACGGGTTTTGCCTCTCGTTCCCCTAAAAAGAATGAGTCTGTAGCAATCCACACCGTGAGGTAACTCCTGCTCCATATTACAGCTACTACAGAAGGTTCGTATTCCTATTGTGATTAGTTGAGACCCCCATACTGGCCGGTACAGCTATTATAACCATTCAAGTAGGTGCTTGTTAGTTGACGTTCTGTAGCATGAGTACATCAACGGGTACGGGAAGTAGATTCTCGCTGGGAAAACAGGACATGATAGTGTTCATTCTTGTCATGTCTCTCACAGGATTACAGAACGCAATCACGGAAATAATGCCAGAGTTCGCAGTTGGGCCACTCGAACTCGGTGTAGGTGGATTTATCTTTATACCGATCGTATTGGTCCTACTATTCCGAACGTACTGGGCTGCTTTGGCTGTTCCAGTTGGCGAAATCGTGTTCGGTGAGATATTGCTCGGCGAGTTCGACGGTCTGGGAGCCGTAGAAGGTCTGTTGCTGATTTCGGTCTGTTATTACTTTGCAGCTCAACTACTACAGGATCCAGAAAACACCACGCAGCTGGTGATCGTGGTGTTCCTCGCCGAGGGACTTGAGGAATTCTTTGCGACGTTGATCGACATCGGCAAAGTGTATGTTGGCGTTGAAGAGTTAGAGGCGGTGCCCGGACTCCCTGAGAGCATCGTTGTCCTCGAGGGTGTCGATTTCCTCGTTCAGATGCTTATAACAGGTATCATTTTTGGAGTTATCCCGGCCCTCTACCTCTACCCTCGGCTACACGGGAAGATCGAACCCTTGCTTGGTATGGAACCATTCGAAGGCGAGCGAGGGGCTTCGATGTGGAGAGGGTTCTCGCTCACGGCACTATTAGCAATCGTTGTCGGGGCTCCAGTGGCTTTCGTGGCTGAGGCCGCCAGCGAAGTTGGCGGTGCTATCAACATCGTCTGGGAACCGGAATTCCTCGCAACGTACGGACAGAGCTACATTATTATCCCTATCGTCGTCGCCGTGGTCGTTATTGTTGCTATCTGGTACCGGACAACGCAATCCGCCTAAAAATGGAGTCCACACACAACTCCCGTATCGTCGTTGAGGACCTGCATTTTCGGTATCCAGGAACCGACGACGAGGTGCTATCCGGGGCTGACCTCTCTATTGACCCTGGTGAGTTCGTTGCTATCATCGGTGGCAACGGATCAGGAAAGACAACACTCTGTAAATCATTCAACGGACTCATACCCCATTTTTACGAGGGGGATATTCGAGGACGAGTTACCGTTGCTGGACACGATGTTCCCACGAGTTCCGTCTCGGCACTATCACAACATGTGGGGTATGTTTTTCAGGAGTTCGATAACCAACTCGTCAGTCCAACGGTGTTCGAAGAAGTGGCTTTCGCGCCGATGAACTACGGACACGACGATTACCGCGAAAAAACCCACAAAACAATAGACCTTCTCGGTCTCGATGGACTCGAAGATAGATTCATCTGGGAGTTATCCGGAGGGCAGAAACACATAGTAGCGCTGGCAGCAGCATTATCCTTGGACCCTGAGATTCTCGTCGTTGACGAACCAGCCGCGCAGCTCGATCCAATTAACGCTCGTAAAACTTACGAACACCTCGCTCGTCTCAATGAAGTATACGGGAAGACTGTTGTCACGATCGAGCATCAGACGGAGTTTGTCGCCGAGTACTGTGACAGCGTCGTACTGGTGGAAGACGGAGCCGTTAGTTGGAAGCTGCCGGTTGAGGCAGCACTCAATCAGTTGGGAGACCTCCGAGCACAGGACGTACATCCACCGCAGGTCACTCGCATTGCAGAGCGTGTTTCCACTGATGATAATACACTTCCAGTAACATTTGCAGATGGTATTGATTGGTTTGGCAACTCGGAGATCAATAGTAGAGATCGGACTGATAAAGGAGAACAGACACGACGACGAGACGACCCCACGATCTCTATTAACAATGTCTCACATTCATACGAGACACTGCAAAATGGGACTAAAACGGTTCTCGACCGGATATCGTTGGGATTGTACCCTAATGACCGAGTTGCACTTGTTGGCAGTAACGGAGCCGGAAAATCGACACTTCTGCAGCTGATAACCGGGCTAGAAACACCCGATTCGGGAAGTATTGTTGTCAACGGAACAAATACTGACACCGTACTGCCCGAACAGTTAGCGGAAGAAATCGCCTACGTCAAACAGAATCCAGAGGAGATGTTCATTGCGGACAGCGTTCGTGCCGATGTAGCCCATTACCTGTCCGATAGGGGTTACCCCGACGCTGACGAACGGGTGGATGACGTCATTGAATTTCTCGACTTGGAGTCCCTGCAAGCAAGAGATGGCCGACTGCTCAGTGTTGGACAGCAGCGGCGTGCGTCGTTAGCGATCGGTCTGGCGACGGATCCCTCGATAGTCTTACTTGACGAACCCACCGGGAGTCTTGATCTTGCCAGTAGAGAGGAACTCAATCGTACCCTTGATCGGGCTGGTAAAAGGGTTGAGACTGTCGTAGTCGCAACTCACGACCTTGAGCTTGCGGCATCGTGGGCAACTCGGGTCGTCGTCCTCAACGATGGCGACATTATCAGCGATGGACCGCCAGCCGACGTGTTCGCCAACCTCGGTCCACTTGAGCAAGCGAATCTCCAACCACCACAGGTAGTCCGATTAGGGGCAGAACTCGGATCTGACTTGCCACCGCTGACTGTCGATGCCTTCGCTAACCGTCTTGAGGGGGCTTCAGCGTCGACAGAGACAAGGATCATCGGGGAGGAAAAATGGTGACGCCGCTGGACAGTTTGCGTGATGCTACGTCGGTCGAGGCGATCAAAACTGATCTCCTACGCACGGCGTACGAAAACGAGGGCTCGTTTCTCCATCGGCTTGATCCACGAGTTCTGCTCCTCTGGTACGCAGCTTTTCTCTTCATCCCTTGGCTGTTCTACGATACCACAGTTCTCCTCGGGCTACTGGTGTTCGTGTCGGTGCTTGCAGTCCTATCACGAGTGAGCGTCTTCCTCGTCGGGCTGATGGCTTTCACGATAGCCTCGACACTGGTATCGTACGCTCTCGTAACGGCTTTTACAGGAGACCCGATCGCGGCCGTTCAGGCGTTGATCCCATTCACGTTAAAGCTGACAATCATCTCGGTGTCAAGTTTAGCGGTGTTCTCAAGCATGGGACCGAAGACACTCTCACAAGGACTTCAAAGTCTCGGGGTTCCGCGCCAATTCACTTTCCTCATTACCTATGGGTACCGAATGTTGCCAGTATTGTTCGAAGAATATCATGACCTCGTCAACTCATTCAGACTACGAAGTTCAGCTCCCGACTCGCCAGGTCGGTTTCGATGGCGGTATTATCTCTATCTGCTCAAACTGTCGATGCGTGCTTTCTATCCGATGATCTTCAACGTCGCTAAGCGAAGCCGCGTTACTGTGGAAGCCATGGAAGCTCGTGGCTTCTCACACTCTCTCCACGACGACAAAAGCGCAGAACTTCAATTAGAAGGTGTGCGGGTCCGGTTCATCGACGTAGGATTTCTTATTGGTTCTTTAGTTGTCGTTGTTGGAATTGCTACCTTCCTCTAGCGATACCGCAACTAGAGGATCCGGGAACCGTTTCGACTCTGCGTTCCGTTCTCAGATGATGTAGGTAGCGCTCAATAAGATACGGAGTAAGCTGTACCTCACAAAACTAATAAATACGGCTCTTAGCGTTCTTTTTACCTCGAACGCCTGAGGTGCTATTATGAGCTTGGCTACGGACAGTGCATTCGAGTCGGAAGTCTTGGAGCAAATGATTCCTGGGCGCGGAATGATCCCCGACGACCCACTCCCAGGGAATTACGTCGTCGTCGATGTCGCCCAATTTTCGACGACAGTCCCTGAATTGTTCGCTAATGGCGCAGAGTACATTTATATCACAGAAGAACGGGGCAACGAGCCATCGTTCAAAGCGACCTACCCAGATGCGAAGATCGGGGGCAGTTCCGGCCCGAATTACCGGGGAGAAGAAGGGTACGACTTCTTCAATTCACCAAGTTTCGTCCAGAGCATCGATGTTGCTGGACGGCCGACAGCCATGACCTCCACTAATGGGGGTAACGTAATCACTGATATCCGATCAGCCGCTAGTGATGACGTCGATATATATGTTGCTGGACTAACTAACGGGAAGGCAGTCGCCGAGCATCTCAGAGGAAGTAGCAAAGAGACGTACTTCGTTGCAGCAGGCTCAAAAGGTAAGCCCTCCCCTGAAGATGTCGTCGGCGCGTTGTATGTCGCCCGCCACCTTCACGACAATCCTCTTACTGACGAGCAGCGTGAAATATATCGAGAGATAGTCAAGTTCAGCAAGGGGCCAAAGTACGAGACGAAACCACAGATCAAGCGCACAGACCTCTATGAGTACGCATTAGCGTTTGATACTCGGGACGCCGTTCCGAAAATGAATGGGCAACGGCTCTATGACGTGAGCGGGACGACGGAGAACCGATGAATACCGATATTCATACCCACACAACCTACTCGGATGGGTCTGATCTTGGTGCGATGGTCGTGGCAGCCGAACAAGCAGACTTGACCGCGCTCGGACTCACGGACCACTGCATCGTTACTGACGACGACTTTGGTCGGCGGGCACGCTACGATCTCGTCGAGACGTACGAACAGCGCCGTGCGGACATCAACAGACAGCGAAAGACAACCGATCTGCGGCTATACGATGCTGCCGAAGTGAGTTATGCCGAGGGGACTGAACCTCGAATCGAGACATTCCTTGAAACAGCTGATTTCGCGTACACTATCGGTAGTGTCCACTTTGCAGGAGAATACGACTATACGAGTGGGAGCCAGTATGATGCTGCTGACGAACCAGAGTGTCGTGCTGCCGTCAAGCGATACTATGATGCTGTCGTTTCACTAGTCGAGTCCGGTTTGTTCGACGTTCTCGGTCATCTCGACCTCCCAGAGCGGATTCCTGCGTTGCGCCGACACACGACTCGAATTGATTACGAGCGCGTTGCGAGTGCGCTCGATGGCTCGAAAGTCGTCCCGGAAGTTAACGCTGGGCGTGCCCTACGCTCGCTCGGGCGTGTGCATCCAGATCCGGGAATGCTTGATGTGTTCACCGAGCAGGGAATTCAGTTTGTTCTCGGGTCGGATAGCCACACTCCTGATGAGATCTCACAACGGGTTGCTGTACTCCGAAATGCGGCTTCTACACATGATTTGACTCTCGTTTCTACTCAATCGCTTCTTACGTAAATCGAACAGAAGTGTTGTCAGGTCGGAATGCAGTCATCACGTTTTGGTTGAACTCATACTGTCTTGGTGAGCCATTTGACCGAGGATGGTCAAGATCGAGTGAGTTGAATCTCAGAGAGCGTGGTATGGTTACGTCCTGACAATCGTCCCTGTGCGATGGTACGAATAAGCGACGAGCGCGATTGCCCATACAACCGCGCCGACGAGAACGGCGTCCATCGATATTGCATAGCCGAGATTCCATCCGAGGACGAGAAACTGGATGGCGGCGAGCAACAGCATCGTCCCGAGAGCGGTCACGACGAACACTCGACCGTCGTCCGGTGGGTCGTAGTAGGCGGCGGCTCGCATTACGATGAGCGACCCCAGCATGATGACTGGGAGAAGTACCACCGCGAGCGCTTTCGGAACCACCGTGTTCGGATCACCACCCGCCGAGAAGTGGATCGCTACCCGCGAGGGCAGTTGACTCCAGAACGCAAGGCTGCCCAGCAGGGTGAGCATGGCGATAACAAGACCTGCTACATCAACGCGGTTCGGGCGGAGGTTCATGCCTTCCTGGCGACATTCTCGTGGTGACGAATTGAACCTTTGGCTAAATCGGGCACGAACACATCCACTAATGGTGGCCTCGCTACGGTCGATACGACTCCTTCGACCCAACGAATCCCGAGCTCGTAGCGTGGACGATCGCTCTATTCAACGAATACCACGAACAGGCGTCAACTTCGTCTGATCTCTTGTTATCAGATCACACATAGAGAGTGGCCTTTGCAGGGCCTTATGACTGGGTTGGACGCACGATCGCTCTGGAAAGATCTATACCGAGTTTGGTCTGGCAGGCTCGCCGTGTAGGTCCGGATATATGTACCCCAGAAGCAAGACTAACCCATTGAAAAAGCCACCAGCAACGATAAGCAGAGGGAGGCTGGCCTCCGCTGGATATCCAAGTACCACTACTCCTGAAACGAGCAACAGGCCGGTGAGGTTCAGCAGTAGAAAACCATAGGCCCGCTGCTTGGCAGCCATCCCGATTGCGAATGCTAGTGCTCCCACTGGAAAAAGTGCGCCAGCTATCCAAGCCTCGTCAGTGATCGCCGTGAGCCCTATCCAGAGGCTCATTAAGATACTTGCCCATCCCATGACTTCTCCCAGTTTGAGCTGCCGATTGGTGGTCAGTGACGCTCGTATATTGCTAAGAACTGTCA
>NZ_JAAAJC010000010.1 GCF_009900715.1 Halococcus salsus | reverse complement strand
CGAGGATATTCCACATGAAGAACCGACGGCTCAGGCAGCTGAAACTCACCAACCGACAGTAGTCTCAAATGTTGCGAGTGAGCTTCAAGTGGAAGCTTGGAGATCGGAAGCACTCGCTCATGGGTTCCGTTCTGCTCTCAGCCTTCCCTTGATCCATGAAGAGGCCTTTTACGGGGTAGTAACAGTGTATGCAGGTCAGCAGGAGGCGTTCGACGAAACCTCACAGGCAGTACTCGGTGAATTGAGTGAAACAATTGCTGCGGCTATCACTGCAGCAAAGCAGCGGGATGCACTGCTCAGTGACACTACGACTGAGTTAGAATATAAGACGACTGATAGGGAATCGGTCTTGCTCCAGCTTGCACGCGCCGCCGACTGTACAATCTATCTTGATGAAGGGCTCCAACAGACCTCCCAAGGAATATCAGCAATTGCGAAAGTCGACCATAGTTCACTTGATGCGCTACGCGAAGCAGCTACATCGGTCGTCGGTATTGAGAATTTCAGGGTGATCTCTGAATCAGCGAACGGAGGTGATTCGACCGTTCAGTTCCACTTTTCAGCCCCTTTCATTGCGACTAAACTCGTTGACCATGGAACTACTCTCCGTGAGATATCAGTAAATACGGACGCAATGCACCTCAAAATAGAGGTCCCAAACCCAACCGCCACTCGAACCGTCAACAACATTCTCACACAGGAGTTTCAAGATTTGACTCTTCTCACACAGCATAATCGACAGCGTACGGACAATATCAATGATATGACTAGGTCACAGATATTCGACCAGCTCACTGACCGGCAACTGGAAGTGGTGAGAACGGCCTATCAAAGTGGATACTTTGAAACGCCACGGGAAAACTCAGGTTCGGAAGTTGCAGAGATCCTAGAAGTGTCTCCGTCTGCATTCTCCCAACTCAATCGCACCGTTCAACGGAAAATATTCTCAAGATTGTTTGAGGTAGAATCGGAACGTTAAGATCAAATTCTACTGCGATATGTACGATTGCAACTCGTGCGTCAGTGTTGAAGTACGGGGTACTTTCCAAATCAAGGAGTACAGGATGGATGATTGTTCGGCTCTTCCATTGCATTCTTGTTCGTAGTCCTCGGCCAAACGGAGCTATTCACCGCCTATTCGACAATGGCCGTCCTCCCCGTCTTCGATCGCCGTGCCTCTCTCAGTGATCTCGGCGGACTCTGGGGAGCAACGTGCGTCTCGAATCTTCTTGGGTGCATGATATTCGCTGGCCTTATCGGAACGATAGGGCCATTGATGAATATCGTATCACCATCAGCATTCGCTACCCTTGCAAATGCGCTGGTGCCATTGCCGTGGTGGACGATTCTTTTGAGTGGGGTTGTGGCAGGTTGGCTCGTGGCCGCCAGTCGCGATACAATCGGACGGATCATGTTCACATTGATTGTGACTGGAGCGATCGGTTTCGGCCCGTTCCATCACGCCATCCTCGGAACCACTAAGGTCGTCTCGGCGATGCTCTTGGGCCAAGGAATCACGGTCGGGGACTTCGTCCACTTCCTCCTCCGGACCACCATTGGAAACATCATTGGTGGGGCAGTCTTCGTTGGACTGCTTAATTATGGCCATATCGAACTCGCTGGTACGCAACAGGATGTGGATTTCGAGGCAGAAACGACCAACGACTCCTGAATACCGACTCTTGCCTAAGAGAGACTCCAGTGCGTGGAATCTCTAATTAGTTGATCAATACGGAGCAAGAGCTTCTGAACGCCAACAATGATGACTACAGCACCGATGATAATTATACTATCAAAGAGTGTCGGGAGGAGTCCAAGCGCCACGATTAGCGTCGTCGCACAAGCTGGTGGATGCCGAATACCAAAGTAGAGCATGGCAACTACGGTCAAGACGATCGCTACAACGCTACTGACAGCTAATCTAAGACTAACAGTTGAAAACGGTGGTATTTGGCCTGTAACGACGATACCCTGTGCAAAGAGATGGTATGCGAGAAAACCAGCGATGACTCCCAGAACATGGCTTCCTATCACCCGCTTTGGATTGCTTGCCTCGCTCTCGGGGAACATCGCGAGAACGAATGCAGATGGCCCTAGGCTCGGAAACAACGCTGGTAGCCCACTTGCCCATGTGAGGACTCCCAAGATTGCAATCAAGAGGCCAGTATGCAGACTTGTAGTTATCTGGTCGTTCATGAATCCGATTCTTGATGAGTCACGGCACCACAGTAACAGGCACCGACGAGTTTTCTACAACCGATCCTGCAACGCTTCCAAGAAGAACGCGCGAAACACCGGAGCGGCCGCGACTTCCCATTACGATCGCATCAAAAGAGTGGTTTTCAGCATGTTCAACGATTGCTTCGGCGGGACGACCTTCTATGAGAGTCGTAGTGAGGTCTCTTCCAGATTCACTAGCTAAGTCACTTGCTGCTGTGAACAATGCCTCTGCTTGGCTCTCTGGAGTAACTTGGCCGCTTTCCTCACTTGACGAATACTCTCCATACCCTGCCCCGGCCGGGTCAATGACGTTTATGACAGTGATATCTGCTTCTGGATACAGTTCAAGTGCATACTTCAGACCTGGCCAAGCATGGCTTGAGTCTGTAAGGGGGACAAGAACTTGGGTGCTCATTAGAGTAAGAGAGGCCGCCCGTGACTATGAGTCCTGCTGAATAACTTCTCAACACTTACTGTTGTTCGAGAAATGATGTCTACCCGAGAGAATTACAGATCATCTTTGTTGAGTTCAGTCCCACATTCAGGGCATTCTTGCTCTGCAATCGATATTCGAAGATCACAGTGAGGACAGATGGCTAGGTAGCACGCGCGTTCACCCATAGTCTCATTTCTACATCCGTCTATATATAATAGATGTCGCCAACTATTCCATGTAGGGCCATACTCGGTAACTCATTGCTCTCGCTTCGGCATTAGTGATTGAGGAGGAAGTATCTAGAGTGTAGATTCGTAAGGTTTTATCGTTGTTACTGACTATATCCGAAGATGACGTACGAGAACCTCGACACAGAGTTGATCAACGAACTTCTGGGTGATGGTCGGGCGAGTCTTCGCCAACTCGCCGAAAAGCTTGATGTGTCAGTCACGACAGTCTCAAACCATCTCGATGATCTTGAGTCGGCAGGTGTGATACAGGGTTATTCACCGCAAATAGATTACGAGGCACTTGGTTACGGAGTAACAGCGATCATCCACCTCAATATCGAAGGAAGTGGGCTGTCAGAGGTCGCTGATAGTCTCAGAGAATACGACCAGCTCACATCAGTGTATGAAGTGACTGGCAATCATGATGTTGTTGCAATCGGGAAATTCAAGGACACCGATGATATGAACGACCTGATCAAGAAACTGATTAACAACACAGACATCAACGAGTCGGACACGAGTGTGGTTCTGGATACTGTATGTGAGAACGAACAGTTTGAACTCGAAATGCAAACATAGCATCCCCTGACTTCCTCCATAGACTGACATAGGTTAGAGTGTTGCCTAGCTACATGCAGAAGGCTAATTCAATCACTCTTAGAGTCTCTCCGGGAAAGTAGGTAGGTGCTAAATCCGCCACCAACAACGGCAATAATGGCGAGGATTGCAAATAGCACTGTAGCAGAAGAATACGTTAGTATCGCTCCGGCCCCAGATGCAGCAAGGGCACCAAACCCGAAATCGCCGAAGTAAGTGAATCCATACGAGAGTCCGCGGGCAGCTGGTGGGGTATACTCCGCAACAGCCGCCTGATAGAACGGTTGGATGTAAAAAAGTACGAAACCGAATACCGTTGATAGGACGAGCAATGGACCAAGACCTGCATTTGAGACCGGAACGTACCCAACAGCGAGGATCGCGAGCATGGCGAAACCCGTGGTAAGTCCAATTTCGACCCGGATTCGGTCTGTTAGTTTTCCACCGACATACTGTCCAAATAGACCCATAGCGAGTAGCCCTGCAAAAACGTAGTTGCCAGGTTCAAATGTTCCGCCAAAGGCGTGAATTGGGCGGATCGCTTCGAAACCCGAGAACATCTCTGGGAGAAACGTTAGGGAGCCCCGATAGTAGAGCCCGTAGCTCATTACCATCCCAAAGACCACAATGAATGCACTCGCAAAGAGGAGTCTAGAGGTGTCGAAGAACTCTCCAATGGAATCAATATCGGGCGCGCGTGCTCCGCCATCAGTAGTGGTAGTCACAGTGCCCTCATTAACACTAATTCGGGCAGCGAGAACGGATGCGAAGAGCGCTGGAAGTGCTAAAATGAGTGCCACGAACCGCCAATCGTTGTTGAAAGCTACAAGAAGGAGAGTTGTGAGCAATGGACCAGCAGCGGTACCTATGTTTCCTGCCATTCCGTGATAGGCGAAGACATCTCCACGAGTGGAGGAATTTCTTGTAATCAGTGTTAGCCCCGCTGGATGATGTACACTCGCTGCAGTACCCCAGATAGCAAGTGCGAATGCCAGTACGATGAGATTCGGAGCGACACTCACTCCAAGGAAGGCGAGGCCCATACCCGCGAGACAGCCAACTAGCAAAGGCTGAGAACCGATACGATCGGTTAGAATACCAGCGGGCAGCGACCCAACTCCATAGAGAAACACCCCTACCGTAATTACGCTCCCAACAAGGAATGCCGTTGAGTTGAACTGTGAGAGCCAGACAGGGATGAAGATCGGCATGGCAAATTCATAGGTGTGGACTAGAGAGTGCGAAAGTACTACGAGGCTAGTAATAGCCCGATCATTGTCGTCCATAGCAGCGATCCGTTGATACAGTGTATGAAGCTGGTGATCCAATCAAAGCACTTCGAGAAAATGAATAGGTATGATTTTTAGCCGGTACATACGTGTGGTAAGTCCCAGATTGTTCTGATTGACATAGGCTCTCTAGAAGGATGTTTTGCGGTGCTTTGGTTTCGCTACCCTATATTCACTGAAGCCTCTTTTCGAATATCCCATCCAAGGATGAGGAGAGCGAGTGTTGCAACGATAAAGAGTAGACTCCATCCGATCTGCCAGTTTGCCCACGTGGCGAACGTCCCAACCGCGACACTTCCTGTAGCCCCTATAATCCCATACATTGCTCGGACGGCTCTATATCCACTTGTCCGACCTTTCCTCCCGAGGGCGGTCATTGTCTTCGCACCAAGTACACCACCCCAGGACATCCCTAAACCAAGGAGAGCAACCCCAATAAGTACTATGAGCGATGAAGTAGCCAGTATCAGGATTGCAACTCCTGTGGCCAAGATGAGCGCAGTAGCGATGAGGACAGCGTTCGCCCCTAAGCGGTCAGCGAGTCGGCCGGCGAGTGGCATACCAATAATCCAGATAGCGAACGCAAGACTGAATCGAGTATTCGCAGCAGGAATCGATAGGTTATGAGCGGCATGAAGATACGCAGGGAGAAAGGATGTCACTGATTGGAAGCAGAACGTGAGGCAGCCCGCTAAGAGGACGATGCGTCGAACAGCCGGATCATGAATGACACGGTTGAGTGCAGTGGTGAGTTCCTTCTTGCTGGAGTCAATCTTGGGTGCAGGACCATCAATTTGAGGGAGAGCGAACACGGCGATGACTGCCATCGATCCAGCGACGAAGAGACCAACAAGGGGCGCCGCCTGCCAGCCCTGGAAACCGGCGATTACGGTCACAACGAGTGGGATCACGATCCCTGCACTATCGCCACCCGCGAGATGAAGTCCAAGTGCTTCGCCGACGTTTTCGCTCGTCTCTGTCAGAAGAACAGCAGCCGCTGGGAAGTAGAGACCTGGGCCGATACCGAGGCTGACCACTGCAATGGCGAACACAAGTACGGATGGAGCAATTGCGAGCAAGCCGGATGCAGCTGCTGTGAGAAGTAGCCCTGCGACGATGAGTGGGCGTGTACCATACTGGGCAGCGAGTACTCCCGCAGGAAGTTGAGCGAGAGCGTATGCAAGCCACATTCCGGAGAGGGAAAGGCCAAGCACCCCTGGGGTCGTATTGAACGTCGAAACTGCATATGGGACGATCGGACTGACAATGAGACGTGCAGCCATCGCAGCAAAGAACCCACCCATCAATACTACAAGTACCCGTCGTCCCGTTTTCACCTCGGATATCTACTATTGGGTAACTTGAAGACACCGGTAATCGGCTCTCTTTGAGTATGAGACACTTCGAGGTCATCAGCGACAGACCACAAAGACGTCTCAAGATACTATTCAGTTATAGGAACACCACTATACCCATTCTAAATTATGACTTGCTCCTTTTGAGCTAGCTATTGACGCTTTCTGCCACTGCCGCTACTTTTCGCTCTGCAGAATCTTTGAGATGATCGGTACGCACGGATACCTCATCAACGTAGGTCTCGTCATCAATCATCTGAAGATTGAATTGAACAGTAAGAACTGATGCCCGAAGTGAACCATATGCAAGTGAGGCACCGGTTCCAACATCTGCGATAGCATTCTGGTTGCACAGTTCAGATGCTGTGATTGCAAGCTCAATGACTTCAAGACATGCCTCGGCCGTCTTCAGAGGGGCATTAGTGGCCCGTTTCATGGCTTTCTGCATTTCCTCGTCGTGATGCTCTATGTGTGGTGAATTGAAGGCGCTCTGCAATTCGTTTACCGCTGCTGAGTCCTCATCAGCAAGTTCTACCAAACGTTGTCGATACGCACTGGATTCGGCACGGATAGTGGTTAGTTCCTGTTCTACATCAGGGTCAGCGGTTTGTCTTAGGGTATGGATACAAACCATCTCACAAAGTGCTGCTCCGGCCGCTCCGCTAATAGCAGCAACTGCTCCTCCGCTTGGTGTGATGTTGTCTGATGCGACATTTCCAAGAAATTCATCGATTGTTTGATTAGCGAAAGTCATACCAACATCTCCTCTTACCGGTCAGACAATATCTCTGGCTTTTCAATATAGGGTATCAGGCGTTGACTGGCAATCTGGTACAAAATGGTTGGGTAAAAGCGCTTTCAGTAGCATTGTGAACATTCCCTTTTCAGTTCCCACCACGAATCTCTACTCTGAGGATACTTATAGACTCGACTGTCAACCTTGGTCAGAGAGTAAAGCAATTGATGGTCTATATTATCGGATCAACAGTCTTGCTAGTCATATTTCTGTTCTGCACCCTTCGTCAAATCGTGAACCCCTCTAACCGTACACTCACACTCTATGCAGACTATGTCTGTCCATTCTGCTATCTGGAACAGCAATCACTCGTCGAATATCGTCAGTCTCACCCAAATCATCCTCTCGTTAATTGGCTTCCCTACGATATCCGGCACCAAAAGCGGACTACAGGCGGTTTTCTCGATACCCAGTATGATATTGGATATCCGGAACAGGTGCATACGAAGATTTCCAAACTCGCTCAGAAACATGATGACGGGACTATGCTCTCACCCGCAGACGTCCCACTTGTAGACTCACTTCCCGCACAGATTGTATCATGGTACATCAAGCACGAACACCCAAATCGCTGGTTCGCGTTTACCGACCGAATTTTCACTGCACTCTGGTGCAATGGTGAGGATATCAGCGATACAGGGGTTCTTCGTAACATTGCTGAAGAGAGCGGACTCAATAGAAATGCTATCGACATCCCACTGAAGAAAGCAGATGCTCGCGAGCAAGTGCTCACTCAGTGTGCGGAGGCACGTCACGCGGGTGTGGGTGATGTTCCCACCCTTATCTACGAAAGTCGATCACTCCATGAAGTCACCTCAGCCAATAAACTCGCGGAATTCATCCACGAACAGGGATGAGTAGCTATCATCTCAAACACTGTCTTTTCTAACCCGCGATCTCACAAATCGGTGAAGGATCGCGAGCTCAGCTGTTGAGACTCTGCCAGCGTTTGTAGACTTCGAGCCCATCGTCGTTTTGTTCGTAAACGAGTGGGAGGTTCCGCTCATCCCAGTCCTTAGCGTATTCATCGTAGAATTCTCCGAATTCGAAATATTTTCGGCTATCAGTGTAGTACTGTTCGTAGTCTTCTCTTTGAGTGAGGAAGATTACTCGGTCGGGGCTGCAATAATAGAGCGCACCGAGACACATCGGACAGGGATGTGCCATCACGTACACGTCGCAGCCGGAGAGATCCTCGCTCTGGATTCGCTTACAGGCCTGTTCGATTGCAACGGTTTCTGCGTGAGCCACGGGATTGTTGGTCTGCTCGACGAGATTGGGGCTCTCAGCTAAAATCTCGCCATCTCGAACGATAACACACGAGAACGGACGCCCACCGTCTTCGATATTTTCATGAGCGAGATCAAGCGTGCGTTCGATATATTCTGAGTCAGCATCTGGCGCCATCTCCAAGGGGACGTCTACGACGAGTATATGAATTTGGCTATAGGAACGAATCGGTAGGAATTACAGTCGTGCGTGCCTTTGTTCGAGGATGAATACCGCATGGCTGTATCTCCTAGTCGCTGCTGTGTTTGAAACGGGCTGGGCAATTGGATTAGAATTCTCTGATGGATTCAGTAATCCCATTCCAAGTATCGCTACTATAGTATCTATGGCAATCAGCGTGCTCTTGCTTGCGAAGGCTGTGCAGTCGCTCCCGATTGGTACTGCATATGCTGTCTGGACAGGGATTGGGGCAACTGCTACTGCTGTACTAGGTGTTGTCCTCTTCGACGAGTCATCTAGCGTCGCTCGATTCGGATTTATTGGTTTGATTATCCTCGGAGTCGTCGGTCTAGAGCTAACAAGTGGATGATTTTAGTCTAGAAAATTTGTGCGTCGTTTTTCTTCTCACATATATCCAAATCGAGAATTATCAGAAATAAATGGGACATCAATGCGGATCAATCCATCTCACGCGTCTTGGGAAAGGGGTCCAGCCAGCACCGTGCGTTGACTGCGACAGCCGTGGTATTATTACAACTACGATCGACCGAATCAAGCGCTTGATGGTCGAACGCCTGTCGGGGAGGTTCTCAATTAGATAGTATAGCAAAGCTCTTCATTTTATTTTTGCTACATGGATATATTGAGTCTGTGAAGTAGCTCGTAGAGATTTTATACACTCTCGACAATACCAATAGAATTTTTTGTTGATAGTCCCACAGTTTGGACACGAAACGAAACCAGGTTCTTGAGAGGGAGTTTTAGTAGGTGTCTCAATACCCTTGGTTGGTACAGACCCCATCTCACAACGTTTGTTATGATTTAGCATATTTCTTTTGCCGGTTTACTCACTATGCTTCTCTTCAGCAGCTTGAGGTATTCCTTTGGCGCAGTGATCCTCCTCGGTAAGATTCTCGTGAAATGACTGACGAAAACAGCGTCTCTTCTCTAAATTGGGACTTTTTGCTGTGTGAACTACGAATCCTCAATCCCATCTGCTTGGAAGTCTATGTCTTTCTGCTCACCTGCAAGCGCGATATGACCGTAATTGAGTAGAGCAACGAACACCGTGCCACCGATGATATTGCCGAGGGTAGTGAAAACAAGGAATGGGACGAACGCTCCAGGCGTGACGCCCGCATCCAGAACGATTGCTGAAAGCACTTCGGTTGTCCCGAGAATCGCGTGATGAAACGGCCCGAAGCCGATGGCTGCGGTGGTGAGTAATACGAAGATGATCCGTCCAATCGTATCACGGCTGGCAGCTGAGAGCCATGTCGCCATACCCATTAACCATCCCGCAACGACACCCGAGAGGAGCACGGTCCACCATGGAACATTGATGAGCGCGTCTGCGAGCGACCCGAAAGCTGAGGCGGTGGCAATGCCCATCGGTTCACCGATAGCAGCGATGAGCCCAACGAATACCGCACATCCCAGCAGATTCGAGACATACGTTACGCTCCAAATCCGCCCGAGGTCGCGAATCGACGCTCGCCCATCGAGCACCGGGAGAACTGCCATAGTAGAATGAGCGGTGAACAATTCGGTCTGACCAATGACTACAAACAGAAAAGCGATCGAAGAGACGCCCGCGAGTGCGACCTGTTTCGTGAGGTCCGAACCGAACCCGCCAGCAAAGGTGAGCACCATCGCCATAAACAGTGCGCCGAAACTCAAGTTGAGTCCTGCAGAGAACCCCGAAATGAATGTCCCAAGCGCGGGTCGGTCCATCTCCTTCAATGCGTTCTCCATCTCGCGCTCAATGATGTTCCGATACGACAACGTTGCGCCCGAGGGTTCGTCCGTTTCAGAATTCACTACAACAACACTCTCGTTCCACTCATGAGAGTTACACGGTTTTCCTATTACTGTAATGCGCTTTGTTGAATCCCTGGAAGGCGACGGGAATCACTGCTTGGTGGAAGTTTGATGTTGTAGAATAAAACCGCGACAGTCAGGAGACTTGTTGTAAGATATATCCTGAATCCAGGAGGCTCACCAACGGTTGCTCCAAGTAAACCTCCTGTAATACCAATTAGTGAGCTCGAGCCACTCAACGAGAATTCTAGAGCTGAGATACGACCTCGATATACTGGGACCATTTTGTGAGTGAGGTTTCGTCCAACCACGGACTTGGACTAATGTGATATCCGTCTCATCTTGGCAACGATCCACATTTCTTTCCGGCGGTAGCGAGCTCGAGTCTAGCATTAGTATGATTCACCTGTTTCAATAGACCACTAAACGCAGAATAGAGCACAACGAAATAGCCGAATATCAACGGCAAGAAGAGCGCTGTATCTATCGTCATAATGTTGAGTGGTAGCGAGGAAACGATGGCTTCCCCGACGGCGCGGGTTCAAATCCTGCCCCTCGCACTCCTTTCAGAGTTATTTCGCACCGTCAGCGAATGCACTGCCCGGCGAGAATTCCGTGAGGTCTTCGATTTCATCATCGGGAATAGATACCCAAAATTTCTCTAAATGTATTTTCATCTAGCGAGCCTACAGAGCAGTATATTCGGGAATCACAGTCCCGAAGAGATCGTCACAGCACTCCCAGAGGATTTTCGGCGGAGAAGCCGCTTCGAATTCGGTACCTTCGCGATGGGGGGTTTCCATTGAAGCCGTCTGGTACTGGAAATGCGCCATACCCAGCTCATCGTGATCTTCGTCCTGATGCCAGCCACAATGAAAATCCAAATTGGGGTCAGCGTAGTCGATTCTGAATTCGTCGTGGGGCGGCGTTAGTTTCCAATGGACTTCGAGCTGGGGCGAGTCAGGTCCAGTCGGTGGAACAACGCGCTGTGGGTCGACCGTCGCAGCGAGGTAGCGTTTCTGAATCGCATCTGGCTCAAACCGAACGGAGATGATCTCAGCTTGCCGTTCCAGTGTATCCCAAAGGGTCCGATAGAGAGCTGGGTTTTCCACTCCCGGATTCATGCGGAGGCAGAGCGCCGTTCTCCAGGAAACCGGTCGTAGAGTTGCAATGCATCCTCGACGAGACGGCGGCGAGTCCGGAGGTGATCCCACTCGCGAGCAGCCTGGCGACGTTCGCCTTCGTCCGTAGTATCACCGGTTTTCCCGAGGCTCGCACGGAGCTCGTTGGGGGTCTCTGTGTCGTAGTCACGCTTCCACGTTCGAATTTGCTCGTTCATCGCTTCGAGGCTCGCAGCGAGTTCATCGGGTGAGTGTTCTTCATAGAGCTCGCGCATCTCGAGGAGATACTGGCCAACGGGATCCGGCTCGTAGGTGGTCTGCTGACCACGTGTATCTGCAGTCAGTTTGCCGTCGTCAGCGAGTCGTTTGAGGTACTTCGTCGCCGTTTCGTGGGCCACCTCGGCCTCTGTAGCGATCCAGTTTGCCGTTCGTGGTTCACTGACAGTGAGTGCAACAGCTTCGACGCGCTCGGCCCCCGATAGCCCGTCAGTCCACCCTTGCGCTGATTTCTCGCTCATGAGTCCATCTACAGACTATACGTAGAAATAAGTTGCGGCGATTCGAATTATGTCTGAGACGGATCCAGCTGAGAGGATTCACATAAGTCGATCAGGGGGAACAGATAGCGTCTCTACTCCCATCCGATGAGCAAGCATTCTTCGCGCTGGGAGTTTCTACACAGGAACGTCACGGAAGCAGCTACTGAACAGGTTGACGGCGGAATGAGTCACATGAGGAACACCCAAATCAGTGATCCGAGGTGGTTCAGGACTCCCTATCCGGTATCTGACGATACCCAGGAGGAATCGAGCGCCAACTACCGTGAGGACTTTTTCACTCCATTCAATGGGGCCTATGCATTGAGAGCACCAGTCTCAACTTCCGTTGAAACGTTGGGATGAGAATCACAGCGTACGCGTAAGCACGTAGACTAGTAGTGCCAACAGCAGTGCACCAAGTAGCGATTCAATGCTGGCCAGCGCCCGAGCAGCGGTGCCAACAGGTTGAATGTCGCCATAACCAAGCGTCCCGAACGTAATAACGCTGAAATAGAGGCTCACAAACAACGTCGAGAGCAGCTCTCCGAGCGGCATCGTGGTTGGGCCGCCTGACCAGTAGGCGATCACCGTCCCCGTGGCTGGTTCCCGAATTCCAACGGTAAACGGATACAAAAGTGCACTCACGACGATGAGTACGAACGAACTGATGATTACCCGCACAGGGCTGGTTCCGTATCCAGTTACCCAACGTGCGCCCTCCAGTCGCAACGCGCGGGCATAGTGGCTCCGCGCCCACGCAATTCGCCGTCTGAGATCTTTCTCACGGAGGTAGTACTGGCGTTCGATCTCTGGTAACGCGTTCTCACCGAAGAGTCGTTCGAGTTCTTTGTACGCCCAGACCGCCTGCTCGGCAGCAACAACAAACTCATTTCCGGAGCCTTTGAGGACGGTCTCATCAGCGACTCGGTCACCAAAGGTTGTGTATCGATCTGCATGTGCGCCCTGAAAGAGCGCTCGGTCGAAGAGCGCGCCCTCAAAATTCGCCCCCTGAATCTGAGTGTGGACGAATTCGGCGTCCTCGACGTTCGCGTCGGTAAAGTTCGCGCTGCGTGCGTCGGCGTTCCGGAAGTTCGCCCGCCGGAGATCTGCACCAGCGAGATCCGCCTCTCGAATGATTGCGTCGGAGAAATCCGCACCGATGAGAGTTCCACCAACGAGCCAATCCATATCGGTGAGAAAAGCTCCGCGGAGTACCGCCCCATCGAGGCGCTCGTCCCGCTCGGGTGGATGGTCTTCGAACGCCCCACGAGGCTTCCCGGTCTCGTCGGCGTGCCAGATACACCGTTCATGGGTTTCCCAAATTGGCCGCCAACAACAGACTGCGCCGACATCTTCTTTGGTGATTACGGGTTGCTCGTATCCACAGCGTCCCTCAGTCGCCATTGCAAATTACGATGTTCTATGAACGGATAGTGCTGTTCCCAGCGCTTGCCACTCGCATTTTTGTTATCTCGGCGATTGCACCACCACCGATGGTTGATGTCGGAACAGTATTGATAGCCATCGTCGCAGGAATTGCGAGCCTGTTCATGACGTGGACTATCGGTGCTGGGTCGTCGGAGTCTACGCCTTTTGCCCCTGCCGTAGGTGCACACGCTATTCCGGTAATGCGTGTGGCCTTTCTCGTCGGCATTTTGGCTTTCTGGGAGCCGTCCTCCAAGGCGCGAACTAGTCGAGGACGGGGATTACTACTTCCTCCGCGTGCCGCAGGGCAAAGTCACCACAGGGGGTGGCGGGAAACCGAAAACGCCTACCTCCCGCGTGAGGTCGAACACGATCTACACCTGCACCGCTATTACGGACCGAGAGCATCGCTCAGTCAGATCTCGTGATCGATATGGCCCCCGGGATGATGCAGCGAATCATGAAATCCGCCGCGACGAGAGCAGTTGATCGTACAGGCAACGACGATTCACGGAAGGTGTCCTCTCACGACCTTCGACGACACTTCGCCCATTCGTGTCTCGTTTGCGAGCGGATGAATCCCCGTGTTGTAATGGGGATCGGCGGGTGGGACAACTATCAGTCTTTTGAGCTATATCTCAACAAACTCAGCATTGAGGCGATCGTCGCCGAATTCGCTCACGCCAGTATAGTATGATACAATTTCAAAAGACGAAAGACCACTCATCACGGTTATCTTGGTATCAACCATGATCAACCATTCGGCGGAGCACTCGGAACAGAGTCTTCACCGTCGAAACGCTCTCAAAGCGGTTGGCGGAGTGGGGGTTACTGGGGCGCTCAGCGGTTGTAATTCGAATATCGACATACTACAAAATAAGGATTCAACGATCGAGCAGCGTAACGTCGTGTTCATGCTCAGTGATGACCACCGATACGACTTTATGAGTTTCATGGACGAATCGGGGACTCCGGAGTTCTTAGAGACACCAAACATGGACCGTATGGCGAAGAATGGGGCACACCTCCGGAACGCTTCGGTCAATACGCCACTCTGTGCGCCAAGTCGCGCCTCGATTCTTACTGGACAATATGCACACGAGCACGGTGTCATTGACAACCAGCACACGAAAACAGACCACGATCCATTCTTCATCGAACACCTCCAGGATGCGGGCTACGAAACAGCATTCATCGGGAAATGGCATACATACCATATGGACAATGCGCAACCGCGTCCCGGGTTCGATCACTGGGTCAGCTTCGAGGGCCAGGGATCGTATTTCAATCCGACGCTCAATATCAACGGAAATCGAGTGAGACGTAAGGGCTACATTACCGATATCTTGACTGAGTACGCCGAAAAGTGGCTCAAAAACCGGGATAGCGACAAACCCTTTTTCCTATATCTCTCACACAAGGCTCCCCATTTGCAATTCCGGCCAGCACCACGTCATCGGACCCGGTACGCAAACGCACCCATCAAGTATCCAAAAACGATGGCGAACACGAAGAAGAATTATGCTGGAAAACCTGATTGGGTGAAAAACCAACGCGACGGTCCACGCGGCGTGAACTATGTTTTTGGCGGTCGTTTTAGCTTCGATGAGCTCTATCGTCGATACAGCGAGACACTACTGGCGCTTGACGAAAGCGTCGGTGCAATAATGGATCGACTCAATAAGTCGGGATTGGCTGATTCGACGCTGATGTTATACATGGGTGACAACGGTTACACGCTCGGCGAACACGGACTGATCGGCAAGCAGACTGCCTATGAGACGTCACTTCGCGTGCCATTGCTCGCATACGCACCGGGAATGATTGACCCAGGAACAGTTGTCGATGAACACATTTCGAATGTTGATATTGCACCGACGATTCTCGCGCAAGCCGGGCGTTCCATGCCCGATTACATGAGTGGCGAATCGTTTCTGCCAGCACTCGCTGAGGGAACGATGAGCAAACGCAAGGAACCCTTCTATGAATCGTTCTGGGGCGGAGCTCCTCAGCATCCAACAATGTTCAGCACACGAGAAGGCCAATATAAATATATCTGGTACTACGGCCCAGTCAAGAACGAACTATACGACCTCAAAGCTGACCCACTTGAACAACACAACCTCGTCAACGAGAAGAAACACGAGAAACTCCTCAAAGTAATGCACGACCGCCTGTTTGATTGGATTGAAACGGATGGCGGTATACCAATTCCGCTCCAGCGAAGTATGCGCGGAACCAACCAGAAAAAGCGGCCAGAAAATGCACCGAAGACGGCCCCAGACAATATCCAGGGTCAACAGCAGAACTGAGGCCAAGCAAGTGTTAGGAAGAGATGGTTTCGAACAACCAGAGACGAATAGTCTTTAGGAGAGCAATACTTCATGAATAGAACTTGCCTACTAGAGAAAATCTAAAGTTGAGATAATGTTAAATTAAAACTGGAGGAGGGGGAGTTCGTAATATTCATAGTTCTTTTCGAAAGCTGTATTGTCGATGGAGTATGAATATATCTTCTATTCTAAGTATCATCTTCAAGCAAATAGGAATCCAACCATGACCAAACCAGCTATTCCAAAAAGGACTGCACTGAAGATCACTGATGGAGGGATTTCACGTTTCGTTGCTATTTCCTTCCATCTTCTATACCGAGACCCTTGGTAAAGACATACAATAGCAAAAGTTCCAGAAACGATAATTGTGAATATCCCGCCTCGGTTTAGTGTTATGACCATCGAAATGGTCCAGGTTACGAACCCGACTATCAACAGTCCGAGATAAGCCCACTTTCGGTCAGCCATCTTACTACATTTCCGCTACTTTCGTATAGGGTTCTCGGTGGGCACCTCTTTACTTCGAACTTTCCGTCAATAGATTAGTAGCCATTTATCCGTGCGACGTTTTTGATGTCTCCAGAACCCAGATCCTGTTGTTATTGCTGACTTTCTCACCTTGCGACTGCTTCTACTAACGACTACATGCTTTTGGATGGATATAGTGGGTAATTCAGAGTGCTCTCGTTCAGAAGTTACGACAAAGAAGGGTTATCACACGAGACAGGACGGAACAATGGTTTCGTCGATCTGGTGTGGGTCGCTTACTTCCGTCGCCACCGGGAGTACAGAGCATATCAGCACCGCCGCCTGTCTCGCTTTGTGACCCTTCTCCGCAGTTCTTTCTGTCAGGGTTGTAGATATATGATTAACGCATTTCAGTGGTCTCGGTGACGGTAGACTTCATGGTTGGAATTGGTATTAGTAGTTATCTCTTAAGAAGCTGAATCTAGTGTCGAAACGGCCGTCGCCACATTTTCTCAAGCAAATATGCTATCTGATGATGGCCAGGTAGGATTCCTAATGCACGGTTCGCTGTGAGATTTGGTCCGTTGGGCTAAATTTCGCGGGTGGCCGTGCATGACGAATCCTACCTAGCCGACTTCAGATGGCATGACATACGGGTCAAATTCTGATACATAGCACCCCACCATGTCCGGGAAAACCGCTCTCTACTGTCGGGTCAGCACCAGCGAGCAAAGCCTTGCTCGCCAACGGCGACAGACCAGCGACTACGCGACCGACCAACTCGGGATTGAACCCGCCATGATCGATGTATATTCCGACAAGTAGACGGGGACCAACACCGACCGCGATGGATACGCCGAGATGATCGAGGCAGTCGAGAACTGGGAGGTCGAGCGAGTCGTCACCTCAGCGGTGTCGCGGCTCTCACGATCGGTTCGGGATTTCGCCGACGCCGTGGATCGAATCGTCGATACGAACAAAGTCGCGCTCCACGTCCTCGATATGGGGATTGACCTCGATCCGAAGAATCCGGATCACTACACGCGCGCGTTCCTCTACAGTCGCCGCGACGTTCGCCGAGCTCGAGGCCGAGATCAAACGCGACAACATTCGCGAGGGAATCACGGCGAGCCGCGCTCAGGGGAAGTGGCACGGTCGACCACCGTTCGGGTTCGACGTCGGTTCAGAGGGCTATCTCACTCCGAACGAGGACTATGATACAGCGGTCGTCATCATCGATGAGCTCGACAAAGGAACGAGCAAACGCGAGCTCGCCCGGCGAGCCGGTATCACCCGGACGACGGTCAGGGCGATCGATGACAATCGCGAGCGATACATCCAGGGTTCGGCCGAGGCGCCCGTTGAGGGGTAGCTCTACAACATGTCACTCTATGCAGGTATATGCAAAGTAAAACAACCAGACTACAGAGGCTCGGCGTTTGGATTTCTATAAACTGCCTGTTTTCTGATGGATTGTTGACTGCCAGCTCCAGATAGTGGGCTATGCATTGAAAGCGCTAGTCTCAACTTCTACCGGCACTTCGGAGTTTCGATGGCCGGGATCGGCGGCAAGTTAGCGTTCACGGCGACCAACCAGCCCGAAAGCGCTGTCTGGAGCTTAGGGAAACAGCGTGGGCAGCAGGACGTGCAACACCATATCGGCTGAGAAATGACTGACCATCGCTTTCGTCAGGTCGTAGCGCCAGTAGAGCCAACCGAAGACGATTCCGACCACTCCATTGAGTATGATCGCGCGTACGACCACGGCTGGCGTCAGTTCGTAAACCGCCGTAGTGGCCGGGAGGTGGCCGAGACCGAACAGTACCGCTGCGAAAACGATGGCTGCCCAAACAATGCCCACCGAGGGTACTCCGTCGCTTCCGGTTAGTTTCCAGCCACCCCAGACGAGCAGCGTCATGAGACCGAACCGGAGCAACAGTTCCTCAGTGATACCGCCATAGAAACCGGCGAGGAAACCGGTCCAGAAGGGGGCTTGTGGGGTTTCGGCTACAACCCCGCCGATAATAGCGTCCTGAACTAGGGGCACGAAGACCACGGCATCGAGTCCGACGATGAGCGCCCTCGACAGCAGTCCGAGGATGGAGGCAAGCCCATTGCGTCGCATGGCGTCCGCGGCCCATCGGTGGACGTGCAGGCCCACGCGGTCGTGGAGGAATGTCCCGATACCGACGGCCACGACGAGCAGGATACCCGTGTTCAATAGGGTGGAGACGACTATCAACCAGAGGAGTATCCCAAGGTCCTGTCCGTACAACTGCATTGGGAGGATGGCGAGCGTGCTGAGCAGGCCTGTGAGAACCAGGATGCCGAACGTTCGCCAGTTGAACCCGCCGTCGCCCCGAAGTGCGCCCCAGGTCTCCGAGAAGGACCTCATTCGTCCTCCAGTCGAGCGGGCGTGTTGTCGACAAGCAGTCGCGCCGAATTGTTAGCGCAACTGGCGGTCTAGGACCAGATATCGGCTATTGCGTCGACTATCATTCATGAAAACCTCTCGGCATGTGATTTAAACATCATGTCCGTATACGCTGTGAGTTCGGCACCACACATGTTGCGTAGCTCCTGGGTGAGACCATGACCGATCTTCTGGGTAAGGATCGGATTCCTGTGATTCGATCCGAGTACGTCGGGGGACATACTCATGAGCAGTTCACGACTTCAGATAATGGCTCGCCGTACTCCGATACATGGAATCGAGCGTGGCATGGCAGTCCAAACCGGTTGTCCGGTGCGGGAGTCACGAAGTGACGGTCTGTACAATGATTCCTGACTCCTGATCGTGTCCGAGCGCTTCGAGAGCAAGCGACGAGGACCGTACAACGGAACAGAATATGTGGCCAGCGTGTAGTCTCGCACATATGACGGCGTTCGACGATCCCACCGCGACCGAGGAAGGATTAGCCGAGTTAGGAAACGAAGTCCGACTGCGGGTCTTGATAGCGCTCTCCGACGCGCTACGCGACGACGGTGGCCCGGTCTCATTCAGCGAACTCCGTGATCGGGTCGGCTACGAGGACGATGGGAACTTCGGCTACCATCTAAAGCGCCTCCGGGGGTCGTTCATTCGGAAGACGGACCAGGGATACGTCCTCCAGGAGCGCGGACTCGCGATTGTCGGAACGATATTCGCCGGAACGCTCACGGAAGGGGAGCACAGACTGCCATCGTCGAGAGGGGGAGTGTCTGTTCTGCGACGCTCCGTTGACGGTCGAGTACTCGACCGGTCAGCTCGTGGTTCGGTGCAGTCGTGGCCACCCAGTCTTTTCGAACATGTATCCATCGGACGGTGCCGGACACGGTGACCTCGACCGAATGGTCTCCATTGTCGGGACCATGACCGCTCAACAACTCGAGTTCGCACGTGATGGGGTCTGCTCGAACTGTTACGGCGAAATGACGTCTGCTATCGAAGTCGGCGAGGTGATGCACACCATATAGTGATTCCACTATGAAACCATCACGTAAATCTCAAATCAGGGAAAACTAGTGAGTCGGGATTGGAGCCCAAGAGTACAAGGTGCGATAATTTGACCGACTCAACTTACCACCGATCTCTCAAATCTCCCATCAATACTAGAAGATCGAATGTATTTAACATCCTCCTCTCGGATCGAAGTCTACTCGCTGTGTGAATTACGAGTCCTCGATCCCATCGGCTTGGAAGTCGATATCCTTCTGCTTGCCTGCGAGAGCGATATGACCGTAATTGAGTAGGGCAACGAACACCGTGCCACCGATGATATTACCGAGAGTGGTGAACACGAGAAATGGGATAAATGCTCTAGGCGCGACGCCTGCACCCAGTACGATTGCCGAGAGCACCTCGGTTGTCCCGAGAATCGCGTGATGAAACGGCCCGAAGCCAATGGCCGCGGTAGTAAGCAGTACGAAGACGATCCGTCCGATGGTATCACGGCTAGCGGCCGAAAGCCATGTTGCCATACCCATCAACCATCCTGCAACGACTCCCGAGAGGAGTATAGTCCACCATGGAACCTCAATGAGCGCGCCTGCAAGTGACCCGAAGGCTGAGGGAGTGGCGATACCCATCGGCTCACCGATAGCAGCAATGAGCCCAACGAACGCCGCACATCCCAGCAGATTCGAGACATACGTTACGCTCCAAATCCGCCCGAGGTCGCGAATCGACGCCCGTCCATCGAGTACCGGGAGAACTGCCATAGTCGAATGGGCGGTGAACAGTTCTGTTTGACCGATAACCACGAACAGAAAAGCGATCGAAGAGACGCCCGCGAGCGCGAGTTGTTTCGTGAGATCTGAACCGAACCCACCGGCGAAGGTGAGTACCATGGCCATGAACAGTGCGCCGAAACTTAAGTTAAGTCCTGCAGAAAACCCCGAAATGAACGTCCCAAGCGCGGGCCGGTCCATCTCTTTCAACGCATTCTCCATCTCACGCTCAATGATGTTCCGATACGACAACGTCGCGCCTGAGGGGCCGTCTTCTTCAGAACTCACTAGAAAGACACTCTCACTCCACTCATGAGAACTACACGGTTCCGTGTTACTCTTCTGAGCTCTGTTAGTTTGTGTAAATGATAACATAATTGTTGAGATTACTGTCCAAAAGTTAGAACGCGAGGTAAGGAGTTACAACAATGAGTATCCCACCAAGTACTATTTTTAGTCGAGATGGTTCGATTCGATGAGCTATCTTCCATCCAAGGAGGACACCAGCCAAGAGTGGAGCACCTACAAGAACCGCGAGAGAAGGGGATATGGCTCCCTGAGAAAGATATCCTACTGCAGCAAACAGCGCGATAAAGACGGATTGTACCTGGGCAACAGCCACAGCGAACAGCATCGGTACTCCAAGAATCACGAGTGCTGGAACTGCAATGACTGGTCCTCCAACCCCGAGAAGGCCACTAAACGTTCCAAGGACGACTCCCAAGAAGAGATACCCCACTTTCCCACGAGTGGTTTCTGGAGTAAGAGCGCTGATAGCTCCCAGATCACGATATTCACGATAGACGATAGTGACGCCAGTGAGTCCGGTAAGACAGCCCAGTAGTAATCCAAACAGCTCTCGGGAGACGAATCCATTTAGCCACGCGCCTAACAGTGCTCCTCCAATACTCCCAATACAGAGCAGTCCAGTTAGAAGCAGATTCTCTCTGGAGAGTTCGCCCGATCGAATATACGCAAGAGCACCTAACAGACCCGTCGCAAGAAAGGCAACCTGCACTGTACCAGCAATAACTGCTGAATCAACCGACGTGAGCGCATACAAAGCAACAGTCAGAAAGATTCCACCGGGTCCGATCGCGGTAATACCGATTCCTGAAACGAAAGCGATGCCGATAAGCAGAGCTGCCAGCCCGAGTCCAAACGGAAGAGCGAAGCTCACAACCACGATAGCACCCTTTTTCTCTGAAAGTGGTACAAAATGCTTAGAACCTATTCGAGTCGGTTGCTCTACACGAGATGAGAAACAGCAGTTGACCCAGTAGGCCCTTTATGATGTGAATCATTAGTCGAAGTGATGAACTCGGCATGGGTATATCTCATCATTGCAGGAGTGTTCGAGACTGGGTGGGCGATCGGACTTGAACTCTCGGATGGATTCACGAAGCTCGTTCCGAGTATTGCGACAGTTATCTCGATGGCGATTAGTGTGGTCCTCTTAGGGAGAGCGGTTCAGTCACTTCCAATTGGAACTGTATACGCTGCTTGGACGGGAATCGGAGCGACTGCAACAGCACTCCTTGGCATCCTCCTCTTTGATGAGACATTCAGCATCACTCGTCTAGGATTTATCGGATTTATCGTCATTGGCGTTGCTGGCTTAGAACTCTCTAGCCGATCACAACTCGTTTCTCAATTAGCTCTGATTCCTCTTCTAATCGAGTGAGAGTGGATTAAGTCTCCATTGTGCTTGAGGGTTCTACCATACTCTACCATAACTAGAGTGTGAATGAGGTATCACATTGGTTCAACAACTGCAGTAAGAAGAGACTGGGTACACCAGTAGTTAGCTTTCGTTCTCTTTCCAACTATTCAATCCGCCGTCAAGGGCTTTTGCGTCATATCCTTGTTCGGTGAGTATCTCTGCTGTTTGCCCGGAGGTAACCCCTGCGCCGCAGAAGGTCACCACTTCCTCGTCATCAGGGAGCTCGCTCAAGTACTCTTGGACGGTTTCAAGATCACCATCTATGAGAGCGTCACGAATTGGGAGGTTCTGGCTTCCCTCGATGGTTTCGGCTTCGTAGTCGTCGTTAGATCGGATATCAACAAGGGCAATATCATCTCCGGCTTCAAGCCGTTGCTTCAACTCCTCAGCGGTGATTTCGCTCATTCGAGAACCCGTATACTATTCACTCCTAAAGAGGTTCTGAAAGGCTCACTCGCTGGTAAGACGAATTTCGTGAGTCTTCGCGGGACCGAGTGCATCGAACAGCGTATCACCCGTCCACTCACACTCAGTACATTCGTAACATGGTATCCCAGTGGCTATACTTCATCGCGGTCGGTGTAGGTATAGCGCCGCGTGATTACTTCGTTTTCGAACTCGTGGAAGTCAGCAAACCCAAACCTAACCTGCTCGCCATGCTGCTTCCCGGTGAACGAACCCCGGACTGCTGCGGTAAGGTCCTCAACGATCACACTGTGAATCTCATGGCTGCCATCTTCAAGCGGGCGACCCGATTCGTAGAATTCCCTGAGTGCACTCCGTCCCTCGATAGGAGACTGTCCCGGCCGTTCGTAGCTGATATCCTCAGCGAATAAGTCCATGAGATTGTCATAGCGATCTCTATCCACGAGCTCGTAATACGCCCGTACTACTGACTCCGGGCCAGTCGTAGCCATGGCTCAAGATACTGATTGGGGCTGTTTAAACCACCGTGCAGGGCGTCGCCTGTCCCTCGCTCTGTGGTCAGAACGGTTTTCACGCGAGACAGTCCGGAACAATGGTTTCGTCGATATGGTGTGGGTCGCTTGCTTCCGTCGCCACCGGGAGCACAGGGCACATCAGCACCGCCGACTGTCCCGCTTTGTGACCGTTCTTGCGGTCTTTCCTACCACGCTTCTCAGAAAAGTGATTAACGTATCTTACTGGTCAATCTCTCATCCGTTTTGGGACAGATCAGAACTTTCTCGAACGATTTGGCCACTGTAGAGCCCTACAAAAACAGTCACACTGAGCTGACCTTCAAAGTGCTTTCGCAGCCTCGCTCGCCAACCTTTGCCCTGCTTCCGAAGACATCCGTTAAAAGGGTGTCGGGATAGAAAATGGGCCGGCCGGTTTAACCCCCGGCCCGTGGTTCACGTATACTCCTACGCACGGTGTCCCCGTGTTGGCCGCACGTAGTACAGGCAATACGCCTGCATGCCTCAGTACGGGTTAGGACCCCTTAATTCTTGTTACCAAATAGCACAGCACATTCGATGTTTGGTTTCGTTCTCCAGAATGAATCGGGAGCAACAACGCAAATACTTGCCTACCGCTCACTACACGTTGCCGATGCTTCTCGCGAGTTCTACACACCGTTAACAACTCTGCTGGGATTCAGTTAGCGCTTAGCATCTTACCAAACAATCGAACCCGATTTCGGTTCGATCGTCAGGTAAGAATTATTTCGAGCCACCCCGCATTTTCACTGTAGCTCAGGAAAGTACTGGTTAGGCTTCATCAAACCAACGAAGAGAATTATGCCAGACCCTCTAAGAGTAATCCTTGAGCGACACCTGGGAGAACGTCGATATCAGCGTCCTGTAGTTCATCCTCACTGAGCAGGAGTCGAAGACGCGGCCGACCAACGTCGATCGGGACCTTTTCGGTCTCGATTAGGCCGCTCTCTTCGAGATTGTTCTTCCCTCGCGAGAAGGTTGCCTTGCTCGCAACGCCGACCTCCTCGCCCCAGTTCGAGATATCGTAGAGGAGGAGTTCGTGCTTGGCAGCCACTAGAAGGCAGATGTCTACCACGTCAAGATTCTCATCGCTACGAGTGCCCTCGACAGCGTCAAGCATTGCTCGAAAATCCGATTCGACCTCCGAGCCGAATTCCTCATTGAGGGACTCTTCGATCCGTGAGCGTCCTGGGGTTCGGAGTGAGAACTCTTCGGCCCGGTTCCAACGGTCGTTCCATTTCTCATTCACTGCACCGACGAATTCCTCATGCTCAGTCGGGAGTCCTACCGAGTGCTCACTAGCGGTAACGAGCGAGACAACTGACCCTTCAGAGATGACCAATTGGTTCTCGAGTGCGCCTTCCCCCGTCTTAATCGAGAGTGTCCCACTCTCAACGAGGTCTGCAGCCTCGCTCGCTAAGTCAAAATCGTCTCGAGCCCATCTCAATACCGATTCAGTTGTCAGCAGATGGACGGTCGGCGGACCATCTCTGTCTCTCAGTACAGTGATAAGTGCCTCAACGAGAGCTTCATCAAACCCAGTGCAAACGAGGTCGCGTGACTCATCCTCAAGGATTGCATTGAGGAGACTCGACCGGGTTACATCTCTGACCGGTTGGCTAAGAACCATGCATCAATTCAAGCCTGAGTCTGTATCGGTGTTTTGTCTAAACAATGAGGGTGTTGCATGCTACCGTTACAACTATCACAAAGGTTCAAGCCTGGTAGTGGGGGCTAAGGAAAGGCCGTGATGAGGGTGGCCCAACCCCGGTCTGTCTCATGACTGGCCGCCAGATGGGACACGCCTACCTCTTTTCAGTGACTGCCCTCCCATCCGGCCAATTATTCAATGTGCACCATATGTAATAATTGTTTTGGCTGGTTAGACCAAGAATAGTCTTGCGTGTTGTAAGCGGCGCGACTACCGATTCCTGTCTACTCGCTCAACGAGGTGTCCGTGTCGAGCTCGAACTGCTCGTACTCACTCACCGTGTTCAAGACGACACTGGTGTTGGACTCGTTGATCCCGGAATCATTCAGGAGGCTCTTGATCTGATCGTTCATATCCTCGGTATCTCGGAACTTCCCGATCGCGATGACATCAAACCCACCCGTTACCTCGTAAACGGAGAGAATCTGGTGATGCTCACGAAGGCTTTCAGTCACATCTGAAAGCACGCTTCCGTCTACAGTGAGTTGCATAATGGCTGTGACGTCGTACCCGAGTGTGTCGTAGTCTACAGTGGGCGAATACCCGCGAATCACACCCGTTTCCTCGAGGTCTTGAAGATGATTCGAGACGGTTGTCACTGAGACGTCAAGCGTCTCGGCGAGGCTTCGCAGGCTCGCACGTCCATTACCCAACAATTCGTTAATGAGGTCAGTATCGAGGTTCTCGTACGCCATTTGCAAGAATCCGTCCACAAATAAAGAATATCTTTCGGAAAACAATGGAGGGTACATGAGGGTGGACGACTGACCCGTCGTTAGGCAGTTGGAATTCTTCTCTGAGAACTCACGAAATCCGCCGTCTCCGCCTTTGCCAAAGTGTTTAATGTCCATTTGGGAGAGCGTCTCAATGAACTTACGGAAGTCTGTTTCGTCATTGGCAATCCTGGTGAGTAATTGGGGATAAGATCAGATGGGAGTCTGAAGATGAGTCGTGGTGAAGTTTCTTAAGAATATGAGAGGCCTTAGGTGGACTGAACAATGATATCTGGGAGTGATTGGTGACCTCATATTCGAGAAAACAGAGCGTCATCAAGACTGGAGTCTTCGCTCGGAAACAGCCTCTGATTACCTAGGCAGCATCGATCGCGAGAGTACACACGAACCACAAGATATGGAGTCTTCCATCGCGAACCACAAAGAGATAGCAACTGTCAGTTCGCAACCCGAGTCGGCGAGAAACAGCGATACGACTCCATCCCAGACCAAATTGATATCCAGTAACTCAAAATGTCACTGACAGATCCTCATCTTCCGGAACGGGTTTTGCAAGCCGGAACACCGACTCCGAATGGGACCGGAACAAATGTGTCGGATGTTATTTCGAATCCAGAACTCGGACCAGTCGGCGCATTCCTCCACAATCTGAACGTTCCCTATTACAAAGTATTGGGTGCGCTAATCACGTTTGTTGCTGCGGCGTTCATCCTCTACTCACTCGGCCGGATTTTTGTAATTCCATTCGTCAATCGGCTGCTAGACCGAAGGGGCCTCGATACCCACGAAAAGCGTCCGCTCCTTCGATTGGGTAAGCTCCTGGTCGCGTTCATCAGCATCGGAATTGCGTTCCGAGTTGCGGGCTATCAGGGACTGCTCACCTCGTTAGCTGCGATTGGAGCTGCTGCAACACTCGCTATTGGGTTTGCACTACAAAACACCCTCTCGAACTTCGTTGCGGGCGTATTCATCTATACAGATCGTCCGTTCCGAATCGGTGACTGGATCGAGTGGGAGCACGGAGCGTATGCGGGTGTCGTTGAGGACATCTCCTTCCGAGTAACTAGGGTACGTACTTTCGATAACGAGGTCCTCACCGTTCCGAATGCAGTACTGACCAGCGACGTAATCAAGAACCCAGTCAAGAAGGGCGAACTCCGGCTCCAGTTCACGTTTGGAATCGGGTATGACGACGATATCGAACGTGCAACCGACATTATTGTCGAGGAAGCACAGAAACATCCGGATATCCTTGATGACCCAGCCCCGACTGTTCGAATGAGTACTGAGGGAGCGCTTGCGGACTCCTATGTTGGCCTCACCTCCCGATTTTGGATCGCAGATCCGAACCGAGCTGACTTCCTGAAAACTCGCGGCGAGTACGTAACTAATGTCAAGCGGCGCTTCGATGAGGCCGGTATCGATATCCCCTACCCGCAGGTTGACCTCTCCGGGGAACTCAAAGCCAGTCAAATAGCGCAAGCAGAAAGGTGAGACAACTGTGCCGTTCTCCCCTGAGGAATTCGCCACACTGAACGATTACCTCGGCTATTAGCCCCCGGGTTCTCACCTGAAAAAGTATCTAAGGGCGTTCCAGAGTTGAGAGGGTAGAGTACTCGCAAACGTTACGAGTACTATGAGTTGTGAAGTACGTGTAGTATTTTTACGATCTCTGCATCGCGTAGTGTTCTTACTACTCAAAAATACTAGAAGGCTCGTAGGCGTTATAGAGGGGTCGCACAGACTAGAGAAATCGACCACCGTTTCCGGAGGTTCCGCAGGACACACTATCATTTCCGGAGGTAAGAATAGCCCTCAGTCGAAATCTCATCCAGAAGTCATCATCAGCCAAGAAGAGAAAGGTCTGAGAGCCGCTCAACGAGAACGTTTGTCGCCTCTTCGGCATCCTCGAGCTGCTTGCAACCCGTGAGAACTGTCTTTCCCGACCCAAACAGGAGGGCAACGACAGCAGGCTCCTCCAAGCGATAGACAAGTCCTGGGAACTGTTCCGGCTCGTATTCGATAGCTTCGAGCCCAAGCCCGATTGCGATCGCGTTGAGATTCAGCCTCTCACCAAGGTCGCCACTCACAACGATATTCTGCACGGTGATAGCCGGGTCATCGTCTACACTGAGACCTAAGTTGCCGAGTGTTTCAAAGGTTGATGCGAGTGCTTCATGGACTCCATCGACGGAGTCTGCCCCAGTACAAACTAACTTCCCGGAGCGGAAGATCAGCGCTGTTGCGTGTGGCTCCTCAATTCGATAGATCAGGCCGGGGAACTTCTCCGGGTCGAAGTCCACGCCCTCGAGATCCATAGCGAGAGCCTCAAGATCAATCTCCTGACCGATCGCTGATGAGGCAACGACATTCTGAATTTCGAGGGCGTCCAGATATCGGTCTACGTTCGGGCGCTCAGCCATTGGAGTCATCTGAACTGAAAGTAGCAGTGCTAAATAACCTCACTTCATGAGCTCCATCGGTACACGCACATATCACCAATGAGGAACCGCATAACTCGATGTGCATGTTCGCGACGGCGAAGCCGAGCTCGGCGGCACTCGTAGTTACCCCACGTATTCGATTTCTCCACATCGTGGGGTAACGCCTGACCCCACCATGTCCGCGGTTCTGTGTCTTAACAAACATTGGAGTGAGACCCTGATTCGAATAGTGGGTGAAGACTAGTGCGGAGCCCCCTTCCTACTGAACATATGGGGTTATGAGCGAGAGTTCACATTCAATATCGTGACCACCGCCTCTGTTCATATCCAGGACCTCCTGCTTCTCTCCGACCCCTCAGATTGAGAGTGCGACCAAAACCAAGACACCGAGTGCGTAATTCGACCAGCGATTTTCCGAAGTTACAGTGGAAACCCGGTGTCCTGCGAGGTTAGTTACCCCACGTTCGGAGCAATCCCGGGAATTGTGGGGTAACCAAGGACGCCTGCATCTGGAGACTCATCGTCTAAGCGCACAGCACAGAAGCGGCGCTTGCTTGTATCTGTGTTCTACATCAAAGTGGGTCTCTACCGCATTCGAACTCGTTTTAGAGGTCGCGTGACTGAACGGTCTTGCGGTCATTATCTTCGGCTCGGCGAGCGGCATCAGCGAGGAGGTCGGCTACCTCGTCGTCAAGGGAGTCATAGAAATCCGCGGAGACGTTCATCTGGTCGAGTTGCTCCTTCACGGCCGACTGGACAATCAGGTCTACCATACATGGGGTTCTCACTGAGAGGGACTGATAATCTATCGAAGCACACTAAAAGTAAAGAATTCGTCTGGTCAGACGGCTTCTCAATCTTTCATCGACCCGATCGAAGAGCCCTCAACCATCAATCGTCGGTCGGCGTGAGATAGACCTCGTCGTCGATGTAATAGATATGGCCACGACTTTCAAGCAGTTCCAAGGCATGCTCCGCATCGGCTTCCGTGAATTCCTCGTCTGCGACCAGCACTGCTGCAGCACTATGCTTAGTGAAATCCGCGTTCGAGGAGTTCCACTCACCGGTCTCGTTACTACCAGTTTCATCCTCCGCTGCTTCACGCAGGATATCGAGAGCCTCCTCGGCGAGTGGCGGCAGTCGCCGCTCCCAGCTCATACAGAACATTCGCCTCCGAGAGCATGAATCCGTGGATAATTCATAATGACTGGTATCGCTTGTCCGGAGGCGAGGATTCAATATCCCCGCTGGAAAACAAAGAGATTACGCAATGGTTGAAATTTCAGAGCGGATGGAATGTCTCTATAGTGGGTCTGTCGAACAGCATGGTGAGTCGTACCGGATCGAGGTTCCGCAGAATGAAATGCAGAACGGCTCAGTCGTCGCCGGCGAAACCTATCGTGTCGCGATTCTCTCAACAGAGCAAACTGGTGAGGAAAGCAACTCTCCCTCGCAGTCATCATCCAATACTTCGGAGTCGACGACACAATCGCCGCCAGTCGAACAGGGCGACAAGCGCACACTCACTATCGAATCAGTTGGCGACCAAGGTGACGGCATCGCGAAAGTTGAGCGAGGCTATGTTGTCATTGTCCCCGGTGCTCGCCCGGACGACGAGGTTGAAGTCGAAATCCAGAACGCTCGTGAGAACGTCGCGTTCGCGGAAGTCATTGAAACCACGTCATCGACCGCTGACGAAGAAGCGTAGGTCCCGCTGAGAGAGGCACGATTCCTTGTGTGAAGAGCTCACTTTTGTCCTCAAGACTAGAGATACCACTCGACAGCAAGATTTCGGTACACAGCAACAATACAGCAAAATGGCTAGTCCAATAGAAGCGACGACTGTGGATGGAAGCCCATCCAACTCCTCTCATATCTCCACCTTGTCGCCAGAAGCACTTAAAGAAAGTAGCCGATTCGTAGATCGCAGGGTCATGCCGAGGAACCAGCCACAAGATCTGGCAGACTCGGGTCCCGGTAGGGATTTCGGCCATAGACTGCGTTGTGAAGGCCCTGTTCGTCAAGCTGGTCGACGAGCGTTCGCCGTAGCCGGTTCAGGTTCGTGACACCGAGGTCGTGTTGCTCGCAGAGTTCCGTGAACTGCTCATCGTCAGTGATCGACTGGAACTGCTCGTAAAGGTCGGCGAGTCGCTCGGGTGGCTGCTCAGCTATCCAGTCGTTGTCATGAAGACCGAGATGGTGTTCTCGTTCAAGATCGACAACATGGCGGATCACGACAAGCGCGACTTTCGGGATAGCGCGCTGACTTCCGAACGCGGTGAGATCGAGGTCGACCATCGTCCCAATAGCGCGGTCGCGTTGCCAGGGTGTAAGTCCGAGACTACTGCAGAGCGCGTGCGTGAGGCGAAGTTTCTCGAGACGGTGAGCCCGCTCGCTGTACCCCTCCATCGCTGGATGGCGTTCCTCGTGGAGTCGCCGAATGTTCTCGCTGAGGTCGTGTTCGGGTGCCTCAGCGCGTCCGATACGCGTCGCACTCGGGGTAACGAGACCCCACCGACGAACGGTTTCGTCGCGCTGGAGGTCCGCACGTGAGACGGTACTGTCGCCGGGTAGCCTGCTCAGTTGAACGAACTCTTCGTACTCGTCATCTCCGTCCAGAGTAGAGGAGGGCGACTGTGGAACCGTTCCACCGTTGGTCATAACTGGACCTACTATCTACTCGTGGTTGAAAGATGCGTTTGTGTAGAATTCTATCCTCCACAAAACCCGGCGAACCTCTCTCGTATCTACACCTTATCGCTAGAAGCACTTAAAGAGCTAAGCGGTAATGGAGTCCTCGAACCTCTTGAGATCAATCATGTGTCGCCTCCTACGTGCGCTGAAAGACCGCTATCTAGCGACAGACTATGTACTACTGTGTATTGCCGAGCCACGGTCTTACTGCTATATCTAAGTCGGTTCAGACGTCCAAACAGAGTGAGTATCCTGCCCATGAAAACAGGAGCAGTGTTGTTGGGGAGAGCAAGCAAGAACATCGTCTGTAATAGGCACCTTCTCAGATAGCCGCGACTATACGCACAACTGTAGAGAAGGACTCGCCGTGATTTTGTCCGATCATCAGGTTCTTACTTATACAACGTGTAGAGTAAAGACCGATGACGGACGTTGAGGAGCTGACGGCCATCTATATGGATGTCTCGAAAGGAGACACCACGACGACCGAACGCCAAGAAGACCAGCGAGGAAGATGGAACTCGAATACCAATACCGATCAACAGATTCGCTCAACCATTGAGGAAATGCACGAACGATATGACCTCAGTACCCAATTGCCGACCGATCAATTGGTGGCACTCGTGAAAGCGTTCTTTGAGGGCAAGGGAGATACGGCAATCGCCCGGCGACTCGGTGATAGCAGTCTGGATAGAACTGTGACTCGAGCTCGCCTCGGCCTCCATCTCTTTCGTGAGCGAGACACGACAGCTGATTTCGACCTCGAGGCGCTGAGCGAGTGCTTCGAGGCGGGTAATTCAGGGGCCGAGTGCGCTCGCCAACTAGATATCGCCGCTTCGACTGCCAACCAGTATTGACGGGTTCTCAGGGCACAGCAGGAAGCCAAACGTGTCGAGAACACCTACTACGAACGCTTCCGGCGTTTGTGCTCTGCAGACGGCACGACAGAAGCTGAGGATCCCGACGCTGAATTCGAACCCGCCTTCGATGATGGCCTTGCCGACGCAGTTGCCGGTGCTGGCGCGGACAACCCTCAATTCCAGTAGGAGTTCGTAGCAAATGCGGATGGCAAAGTGCGTGTGAGACTTCGCCACCACAGGACGCCACCTCAGAGCGACTGATCTGCCATCCTGTAAATTATTCACCACCCATACCAGCATTAAAACCTCCGAAACCACCACCAGAGAAGGTGATAGAGATCTTGGATCACCTTCTTGATTCAGCACGTATCCAACGGTATTCTAGCTGACCGTTGCGTGTCTCTCTAATCTCGTACTCAGGGGGCAATCATTATGAGAAGTGATCTAGTTGACGTCGAGTTCGAACTGCACGTGTTCGCTGACGGTGTTCAACACGACGTTGGTGTTGGACTCTTTGACCCCGGAATCGTTCAGGAGGGCCTTGATCTGGCCGTTCATCTCGTCGGTATCCCTGAACTTCCCGATTGCAATGACATCGTAGTCACCAGTAACCTCGTAGATCGACGTGATTTGGTTGTGCTCGCGGAGATTCTCAATAACGTCGGCGAGTTTACTCCCTTCAATGTTGAGTTGGATAGTAGCCGTCACATCGTATCCCAGCTCGTCATAATTTACTTCTGGCGAGTAGCCTTCGATCACACCTGCATCTTCGAGTTCGGCGATGTGGTTTGAGATCGTCGTGACCGAGACGTCGAGTTCCTCGGCAAGGCTCCGAAGGCTTGCGCGACCATCATTCAAGAGTTCATTGATGAGTTCTGTGTCGAGATTCTCGTATGCCATTTCCCAGAATATAGCACGGAGATATGAGTTCTTTGCGAACTCAATCAGCGTCTGCCACCAATTCAGAAGATGCACTTGTTAGGGAATACGACCTATATCCCCATTATCAGGTAGAAAGATGAAATGCTCTACCGAGAATGACGATGACAGCGAGGATTATGCTGGAACCATCGAAGCGAGCCGTTGAGCGACACTGGGGAGTTCGTCAATATCGGCATCCCGCAGTTCGTCTTCGCCGAGAAGCAACCGTAGACGCGGTCGGCCGACGTCGATCGGGACTTTTTCGGTTTCGATGAGTACGCTCTCTTCGAGGTTCGTTTTCGCTCGTGAGAAGGTTGCTTTACTTGCGAGGCCAATATCCTCTCCCCACTTCGAAACATCGTAGAGCAGGAGTTCGTGTTTGGCGGCCACGAGGAGACTGACATCCACTGCATCGAGTCCCTCATTGCTGCGAGTACTCTCAACTGTGTCCAGCATCGCTCGGAAGTCTTCCTCGACCTCCGAGCCAAATTCATCGTTGAGAGAGGCTTCCACCCGTGAGCGTGGCGGTGTTCGGAGCGAGAATTCCTCGGCCTGATTCCAGCGTTCGTTCCATTTCTCATTTACTGCTCCGACGAACTCCTCGTCGTCGGTGGGGAGTCCAGCGGTGTGTTCACCGGCGGTAACGAGTGAGACAACGGATTCTTCGGTGATGACCAATCGATTCTCGGATACGCTTTCGTCAGTCCGCATCGAGAGCGTCTCACTTTTAATGAGGTCTGCAGCCTCGCTTGCTAAGACGAAGTCGTCCCGAACCCATTTCAATACGGATTCGGTTGTGAGAAGGTGGACGTTCGGTGGATCATCTATTTCTCCGAGTACGGTGATGAGCGCCTCTGTAAGAGCCTCATCAAACCCAGTGCTAAGAAGATCGTTCGACTCATTTTCGAGAATTGCATCGAAGAGAGTTGATTTGGACGTGTCTACGGTGGTTTGAGGTAAGACCATGCACAATATTGGCTTTGAGAGTATATCGACCTTTTGCCTAAGTAGTAAGGGTATTGTATATGGATTCCAGTAAGCCTGCGAGGTTTTTATCATAGTAGAAGTGTGATTGAGGAACTACGGATGATATTCAGTCGCTACCCCCTTTCTCAGGGAGACTCATCCTAGCTGGCTCTTCCAATGTAGGGTGAGACTCAAATGTGATGACGAGATAACTCAGAATTTCTCACCCTATCCCAACTCGGATTCACCGGAACCGTTTAGTCTATAGTTCGCGTACTCGGAACTATGTCAAATACGCCGATCCCAACCCATCCGCCAGATGTTGGGGATACAGTCCACCGATTTTTCGCCATCCAAGAGCTACTCAGAACGCCCGAGCTCGCGCGCTTTTACACCGACCTCTTGATCAATTCCCCAACCACAGTCACCGCTGCGCGTAATCGCCAGGGATTCTCCAAGAGCACCGCCTACAAGTACGCCAATACCCTGGCTGAGCTGGGTGTTGCAAAGGAACTCGACTCACATAAGGATGGATCCGCTCTCTGGCGTGCTGACGCTATAAGCGGGGACTGGACCGACGAAGCCACTCTCAAGCTCAGTCCGGTCACTATTGCTGTCTATGGAGCAACGAGTGTCAACGAGGATCTCGAACTGTTCATTGATCGCCACGGAAAGGCCGCACTCGCACCTGCTATTACTGCAACAGTCGACTACCTGAAAGGTGAGATGACGCGACGAGGGGTCGCGGATAGCCTAAGTGTGCCTGCTGTTGAGGCAATTGCGGTCACACAGGCGATCGAACGGATCATCGCTGTGGTGAAGGAGTTTGATCCAATACTCAATGATAGTTCCTTTGAGGTGGAGACTCCTCAACAAGCGCTTGAGCAGGCCCCTTACGAGCGCACCGATGAGTGAGGGCCATCCATCGCCATTTCCAACGGCCCTTATCCTTGATACGAGTTTTCTCCGGACAATTGGTGGCACGGATAGTTCGCAGTATCAGACGTTCATTGAATACGTTCGGTCCAAGGACAGAGATCTCTATCTGACCGAGAGCGTCGTTGAAGAGCTCACTGAACAGCGTGGATACATTAGCATTGCGCTCTTGTGAAGGACATTGTTGGTGAGTCAGAGCACTTTCCGAAGGACGTGTCTCAACGCTTCTCGGCCCGATTTGCGGTAGATTTGCCTTCGTAGCTGAAACGCTCTCAGATAGTGCGTGAGCTTGTCCTTCGAAACACCTCGATGAGGTGAGAGCCACGGTCGCACCAGCGACCCGTGGCTCTCGCAGGTATTCACGTGAGCATCTCCGTCGACGTACTCGTTGTTCGCATGGATGACCGACTCGCGGTGAAACCGCTCGTCGTCATCCAGTGGGTCGTACGCTCGAAATCCGTCCGTATAAACAGTGAGTGGCTCCTTCTCGCGTCCCGCGAGAAGGAGCCGAACGGTCGATTCGTCCGCCGATTTCGCCGGGATCACGTATCGCTTCCCGCTCTCGCGATCGACGAGGGTGAACACAGGCGGTTTGTCACCCTCGTAGGTTCCACGCCCGCGCGTGGAGAGGCCACGCGAGCGCGACGGGCCGTCGCGCTCGCGACCCTTCAGCCCGGCAGAGACGTACAGTTCGTCGATCTCGACGGGACCGCACAGCTCGATGGAGGGCGCGTCGAGCGCTTTGGCGAAGCGCTCGACACGCCGGTGAAGCGTCTTGTACGAGAGGTCGAGTTCGGCGGTAAGTTGGCGGATACTGGTGTTGAACCGGACGAACGTATAGATCGCGAACAGCCACTCGTTGAGCGCGATCTTCGCGTGGGCGAAGATCGTGCGGGTTTTGTCGTTGAAGGTTCGGTCACAATCCTTACAGAGATACCGCTGAAACGCTCTGTAGCTGCCGTACTTGATCACCGACGAGGACCGGCAGCGCGGGCACTGGAGGCCATCGCGCCAGCGGACCTGCTCCAGCAGGTCCGCGGCGCTCTCCTCCGAACTCAGTGCGGCGAATGGAAACATCCTACCGGGTGACGCGGAAGCGTCACCCTTGCCCGCTACGCTTTCTCAGCCACAGCTACTCCACCAACAATGTCCTTCACAAGAGCGCATTTGCTATCTTTAGCTATAGCGTAGACGAACGACTACTTGCTTTCTCTTATAGGTCGTCGATGAAACGTTCTGTGGCGCAGTGTCGAATGAGCGGAAACCACCAACTTTTATTTTATTTCCCATCCCATGTAGCCGAGACCATGCACGAACAGAATGTGGTTGAAGCATAGTCACCTTTCGTGCCTGCCCTAGCCGACGTGGATTGTGCTGAACTCTTGTTGGCATACCGATAACAGTTACCGGTGTGCTTTCATTGGCTTGGGCTACAGAATTATTGATATCGAAGAGTGACTCATTCGTAACGTCACTACTGCTGCCCCATCCTGAATCGTTGTGGAGGAGAGGAGACGCAGCTACAGTAGGGATCAACAATACTAGTACAGCGAGTATGAGAACCCTATCAGCTGTGTTGTTGAATGGGATCGTCTGCAGATTCTCAAGATGGGGAAGAGCTTCTACAAAACACGTGACCGCCAGTGCAATGAATGGAATAACGAAAAAATACGCGTCCCGAAACGCAAACTGCTTTGCTATGAAAAATAACGGTAGAGGGATTACCATCCAGATAGTGAAAAACACGTTCAGCCGCCGCTGATTGCCGTTGCGTGACGACTTCGACAAGAGGGCCACAAGCAGGGCACTGACAGTAGCAACCGCGAAAGTCGTTCCCATAGCATACCAACTAACCATCTGAGAGTTGAGCACATTTGATGACGACAGCAAATTAGATACCAGGACGAAGAGTGTCACCACGCCAGGGACGGCAACTAGACCACCAATAAGTGGGACAGAAGAGTACGTGACATTGAAAACAGAACGGTCACGGTTGAAAAGCAGTACGTACAGCGTCACTGTTACGAAAATGATGATGAGAAGAACGAGCGGTGAGAAGACTCGAACCACACTAAAGAGATCTGCTTGATAGATGAGCGAAAGCATGTATTCCATCGGAAAGAGGAGTATCTGGGCCAATGGGGGGTCATGAGTATATCCACCGACACCCTCGAGCACCGCAAGTCGAATGATTAGATATAGTATAGCTACAGCCGCCAGGGGAGAAACTGTATAAAAAGCCTGAAAATACGCTTTCACTTCACGGAGCGACTGCTCCTGAAAAAGGACCCAGAGAAATGCGAGCGGTCCCACAACAATGGCAGTCTCCTTCGAAAACAGTGCCAACCCATATGCAACAACTGCGAGAGTCCGTAGTCGGTTGTCTTCTCGACGATACCCTTCGACAAGAAGCCACAGTGTGAACAAACCAAACACGGCCAGCAGAATATCCTGACGCCGCGAGATCGCCGGAACCGTATCAATTGAGAGCGGATGGATAGCAAAGAGAACTCCTGTTAGAGTTCCAGTCAAGTACGAGCCCGTTAGTGAGTATATTGTGAGAACGACGAGTCCGCTAGCGAGACCGTGTAAGAGGAGATTTGTAAGATGATACCCAAATGGGTCGACCCCCCAAACCCAATACTCCACCGCATACGTAATGTTAACTACAGGTCGGTAAAAGAGACCTGACTCAACATACGTTGTACTAGACAGCAATGGCGTCGTGAATATCGTGTAGATATCCTCAAATGAGGTGATACGACTTGTCTCGATAAGTGCGAGCGAATCATACGAGGTGAACCATTCACTAAGTGAGTCGATGTGAGCAAAAATGCCGAGAATGAACGCGAGTCCAACACCCACCCACAGAAGACATGAATGTCGCACGGTTATTCCCTATCCTCCAATGGAGAGCGGAGAGGGGGTTGTGAGGGGACCACCTGATCATCCACCATACTGGGAGTTTCATTGGAGGTTTGAGTGACCCAGACCGCTGTCCATCCATTTCGGTCTCCCGTTCGAAACGAAAGGTTCTCCGGAACGCTCGAAACGGTCTTCTTTCGTACGAGCCGGATCTGGGTGGACGATGTCTCGTCATGCAACTTGAGCCACGCCTCGATCGAATAGGGTTGAAGGGGTGTTATCGAGTGTACGCGAGAGTAGGCACGCTGTTGGTTGTTGAACTCATTCGGGAAATCCGCAACGTATGTGAACGGTTCATTAGGTGTGTTTTCGAGACTGGTCTGTAGTCCGGAAAGAGACTGACGATTGAGTTCACCGGCTGCTTGCCACCCATTCTGAGCATGGAGGGCGGGCGAAGCGGCAATCAATGGAAATAACAATAGAAGAATACTGGCGATACGTACTGTATCGCTATTGAGCACTTCAGAACGAGTGAGACGATTCTTGTCCACGTTTACCTGTTTAGCAGTGTCCCATATTCGTCGCAGAGCTGGCACCAAGAGTATCGAAAGAAGGGCCATTGCAGGGACAATAGCGAAATAGCCGTTTCGAATGCCAAATCCATACTCCATCGGCTTGCTCGTAACGAACCCTTGAGTAGCCAGTCCGGCAACAGGGATGATAACCCAGCAGCCAAAAAATATCAGCTGCATCCGTTTCGTTCTGCTAACTGATCCCTTTCGTACAAGAATTGTTGTAACAATCACGCCAAGACAGCCCCCCACGAATAATATCCCGATCGCGTAGCTCACGATGGTTCCTGAAGCACCGGCGGATAGCGCTGGGCTGAACGACTTTTGAATAAGTAGGATTGGGATTGTCGAGAATCCAATGATGCTCATGATCGGCGAAAGGGTTCGCATTCCTCGGAGATGTTTGCGTTGAGAAGAACTTCGTCTATGATATTCCTGTATACCAGTTCGACCGATTATAACGAAGAATACTACGAGAAAGACCACCAAGAACGGGTTCTCCAAAAGGGTCGTCGTTTGCTCTTCAATGAAATAGAGCGGATAGGTGAGCCAGAGACTATACTTGATGACAAAGAAGAAAACGTCTATCAGGTGGCGCATGAGAAGCTGAAATGTAACTGCCTGGGCTTCGCCATCGTATCCTCCAAGGCCACCTAATACGGAGGTGCGGAGTGCAACGTATGGCACAGAAACTACAACGAACAGTCCCGTTGTTTTTGCGAGTTCTTGGATAGTCAGACGGGGTCTCTCAACGCCTACTTGAAGGGTGACCCACACGGTAACCAGTCCTACCACCATAAGGGCGGTTTCTTTCGATCCGAGCGCACAGAGATACATGAGAAGTGCCCCGCCGAGGAGCCAGTGAGCTTTCCGCTTCCAGCGTATCTCACCGGACTCTTCAACCACACGATACCACTTGACAAACAGTGTGATCGAAGCCAGGGCGAAAATGGTTAGAAGGATGTCTTGCCGCCGTGCAGTAACGGGGACGACCTCAGTGGTAACTGGGTGGAGAGCAAATAAAACGGCTGTCAGGGAACCAACCTTGGGACGGCTGGTGAGGGTGGTGACCATTACTGCAACTAATATTGCTGCAACTGCATGGAGGAGTAAATTCGTAAGATGATAGCCGAACGGGTTGAGTCCCCAGATCGCATAGTCGGCTGCGTATGAGAGGCTAGAAACCGGTCGGTAGAAGAGCGCCCCAGTCACGAAATCTGAACCGCCCATTAGCGGCTGTGTAAATATATCGACGAGCTCACTCAGATTCGTTACCCGGCTCGTTTGAATTAGCGGCAACGTATCGCTTGCTACAAACCAGTTCTGGAGTATTTTAGAATGTGCAAAAATAGCCAACAGAAAAATAGGAAGGATTTGTCGACCATGTTTTGACCACGAAGACATCGATAAGATGCGTTTCTGGCCAGGATATAAGAGGAAACCGAATTTCGGTAGCCCGTTCAAAAACTGCAGTCTTTAGCTGAATTGTAGGGCGCTAATCCCTCTCCCTCAGCGAGCGCCGCCTGAACCACCGACCGAGCCGGAAGATGTGGTCGGTATCGACGTGCAATTCTGAAGTACGCTCACGACACCGACGGCGTGGCGGTCGAATCGCCCGACCTGTCGGACAAACGTGAACAGCGCTCTCTCACGGAAGCAATATGGTTCCGCCAACTACGAATGTCAGCGGTGACGGGTGGCCAAGTGTCACGCCGACCTGGAACGGAAGCGCCGCGACTTGCTCCACAAGCTGTCGAATTACTACGCCACCGAGTACGACCTCGTGGCGGTCGAAGACCTGAACGTCCGCGGGATGCTTGAAAGCCCGTCGAACGGTCGGAATGCCGTGTCAGCGGCATGGCGAACGTTCCTCTCCATGCTCGAATACAAGTGCGAGCGCGAAGGCACGCACGTCGCGACGATCAAACCGTCGGGAGCGACCAAGGAGTGCGCCGCTTGTGGAGTCTCGACAGACAAACCGTTGTGGGTACGCGAACATTCCTGTCCCTCGTGCGGTTTCACGGCGGACAGGGACGTGAACGCGGCAAAGAACATCCTTTCTCGCGGCCTCAAACGCATAGGAGTGGTCTACTCCGAATCAACGCCTGGGGATACTACCGTATCTGCAAAGCGCGTCATAGAGGCAGGAATCCGCGCCCTCAAGGAGCGAACAGTGTCAATCGTGAGCGAGTAGGACGCGGTAGTTCACTGGTCAGCAAGTACGGCAGCGACCCCTCCACCGACCATCGTTGGCAAAACGTAGGTCGCCCCGCGATGAACAAGAACAGCGGCAGTGACGGCGGCTATCGTAACACCATTTGTCGTTCCAACAACGAGTGCGCCCAAAACCGCCGCAACACCGCCGAGACCACCTGGAAGGGGCGTGATGCTTGCCATTGCACCTGCCGGAATGGCGACCAGTACTACAGCAAGCGGGACAGTATAGCCTATCGCGTAAAGTGATAGCCACAACGATGTTGACAGGCCTATCCATCCGATCGTCGAAAACACCAAAGCGAGTGCCAGCTTTTGGGGATTGGTCGCCACCCGCTCAACGGCGGTGAAAAATCCCTCAATTCGAGCTTCAAGCGACTCGGATTCGGGTGCTGTAACTCGGGGGAATGCACTGGCGATCCGTTGGACGAGTGGCGTGATCGTAGCCACAGCCCCGTGTTCGATTCGGTAGCGGTAGCGCCATCCGAGGACAACGGCGGCTACGAGGACTACTGCGAATAGGCCGACCGCGGCAGCGGCGAGCGTGAGATCCGTTCCAAAGGTAAGTTTCGTAGCGAAATAGCTCAATCCAATCAGTGCGAGCCCTATCGACGGTACAAAATTCAGCGCGTCAACGCTCGCTATCGCCGCCAAACCCGTCTCGTACTCTTGGTCTGAGGCACGGGAGATGAGCAACGCACTCACGGGCTCACCGCCAGCTTGTCCGAACGGCGTGACGTTATTAGCGAAGGTTGCGCTGGCGAATACCAAAACAGCTGTCGAAATCGGAATGGGGGCGTCGAGCGCCTCCAAAACGGTTCGGAGCGAGAGTCCCCATGCTGTGAGCCAGCACGCCGCGACTCCGACAATAACGACAAGGATTCCGGGTTGACTCATGGCAAGCGCATTATAGATGTCTTGTGGGCCAATGACCCAGATCGCGATGGCGAACGCAAGCCCGGCACCGAGGAATCCGAGTGCCGTCGTTCGAAACCGTCTGCTCTCGACCATACTCTCCGACCGCTTAACGAGAGTATGTACTTTGTGTATTGTGCTCAAGAGCAGTGGGATGGATGAGTCGGAAAATCCCTCACATAGATTGCGACTCGCGGAGCGAAAGCTATCGAGATTCAGCGCATCGATTGCTCAACCACCGTTGGGCGAATGGATTTACTCTACAGCGGGTTTGCAAACACCCAATGTATACTTGTTGAAGCAATCTCAAAAACAAATCAGAGTTTTCCTTGCCCAACAGGAACTGCGAAGCAAGGACATACCATCGCTTCCATTGGTTCAGTAATATATTCACAAAGAATGAATTAACGACTCCACTACCGATAGATTTACCCAGCGTAGCTGACAAGCTATCCCATGGATCGACACACGGTGGGCGTTGCTCTCGTAGCGATACTTCTCGTATTTGCAGGGTGTGCTTCGGATGCTGGCTCTCAAACTCAAATAGGAGTCAACAGTGGCTCTGACGGCGGTGACAATCAGACGACCACAACACCTCCCTCACCATATAGCGAGGATTCATCAGCCACTGAAACGCGCTCGGAATCGTCTTCTTCAACGTCCGACGGAACATTTGAAGTCCACTCGATCAATGTCGACCAAGGTGATTCGACGCTTATCATTAGTCCTACCAACCAGACAATGCTCATCGACACGGGCGATTACAGCGACAACGGCGAGATCGTCCTCGAGTATCTAAAAAATCATAATATCACCCGTATCGATTACCTCGTTTCCACGCACGCCGATGCCGACCATATCGGTGGGAACGCGGAGATCATCGAATACTACGAATCACAGGCCGAGGGTATTGGAGCCGTCTATGATCCTGGTATTGCCTCTAGTTCAGGAACCTACCAAGACTACCTTGATGCCGTCGAGAAGCACAACGTCACGCTCTATGAGACTCACGCTGGCGACAATATCCCCCTCAAGGGAGTCCAAACACAGGTCTTGAGTCCACCTGAGCAGTACATCGACAACCGAGATCGCAACGAGAATAGCATTGTCCTCCGATTTACCTTCGGTCAGACGAGTTTCGTGCTGCCGGGCGATATCGAGGAAACTGGCGAAAGCCGCCTCGCGAGTGAATACGGGAGCCACCTCAACTCGACCATCTTGAAAGCCGCCCACCACGGCAGTGCTGGGAGTAGTACCGAGCCGTTCCTCAATGCGGTCTCGCCAACTGTCACGCTCATTTCGAGCGCGTACGATTCACAGTATGGCCACCCAGCTCCGGAAACCCTCCAACGGCTCGCTGACCAGAATATCGAGGCTTACTGGACCGCTACTCACGGGAATATCGTTCTCACAAGCGATGGTTCCACTATCGATATCGCCACACAACAAAAAGCACCCACCGAGCCGACGGCTGTTCGCGACGGCAATCCTATCGAACCCGGCTCCGACAAACCAGTGACTCACCGTGCGACCATCCAAGTTGGAAGTAGTACGACAGAGACAGTCTCAGAGACCGCGACGGATTCAACACGGGATACGCCGACATCTACAGACCCATCGACATCAACCATTACAAGCGATGGGGGAACCGATACCGGTAGCGCACTTGCAGTGAGGACGGTCCATGCCGATGCGGAGGGCGACGAATCCGAGAATCTCAACGACGAATACATCGTATTCGAGAATACCGGTTCGACGTCGCTCAATATATCCGGGTGGACCATCGAAGACAGGAGCTCGCATTCGTATACTGTGCCATCCGGAACGACCATCGATGCTGGCGAGACGCTGACTCTCCACACGGGGGAGGGACGTGATACCGATTCAGACCTCTATTGGGGGTCTGGGAGAGCCATCTGGAATAATGGGGGCGATACAATCATGGTTACGAACGACGAAGGCCAAGAAATGCTCAGCGAGGACTACTCATGAAGACCGAGGAGTATCGAGGTGTGTTGGACCGTTTTGAGGGCGACCAGGCAGTCGTCCTCCTGGAACGTAATGGGAGTACGATTGACGATATCGTGATCTCTCGAAAGCAGCTTCCCGAGGACGGAAATCATGTAGATGCGATCTTTGTGGTCGAAATCGAAGGCGACCGACTCAAGCATATCACTTACCTACCCGACGAAACTGCTACCCGCTCAAAACAGGCCCAAGACCGCTTCAGAGATCTCTCGGAACGGCCACCGGACGAGAACGAAGGGTGACCTTCCACAGGTCATCAAGATACTTTCCCAATCGTCCACAGCGATGCCCCACCCCGACGGTCAGTCTATCATTTCATCTTAGGTTCACCCAGAGTCGGGATCCCTTTCGAGCTCAAATACAACTCAAACTCGGATCGATCGGACTATAGCTAGTATGAACTCAACCCTCCTTTCAACCGCTTCCAGTAGCCACTGTGAGGCTCACTTGAGCGGGTTCGACCCCGATCCGTTACTAACTGATGTCCAGCATTAGAATTCGACACAGCAGCTGTACAAGCCCGATCCGCGCCGATGTCGAGGATCACCCGAACAACGTCAACCCAGGAATCGAGCCACCCCTTAAGCTGCTCGGGGTGTGGCACAGCCGTGCCCGATCCGGTGAAAAGTGCTCCCGCTACCGAATCGTCGGGGTCAGCGTACCGCTTTCACCTGTTCTCCCGGCAAGTCCCCGTACCCGCTATTGCCGGCCCGAGGCGGGATCGAATGCGCAATTGTGGCACGTGATTAGCGAAGACCCCGCCCGAAAGGATGAATACGTATCCATCATGTATCGTCAATCGTAATAGATGAACCTCGAATTCAATGGGTACCGGCGGTCAAACGGGACGGTTGGGGTACGGAACCTCGTCGCTGTAATCCCGGTTTCCGTGGCGGCGAGTGCCGTCGCGAAGCGGGTGGCCGACGATGGAGGACCAAACGTCCGCGCAACGCCACACCAGATGGGAGCAAGCCAGGCGGCGCCTGCTCGCGAACAGACCGAACGGGTGCTTGCCGGGATCGGCCGGAACCCGAACGTCGCCGCGGCGGTACTGGTCGAGCTCGGAACCGAAGAGACTGACACAGAGGGGATTGCCGACCGGATCGCAGAAACCGGTAAGCCGGCACGGACGCTCTCGATCCGCGAATCAGGCGGGGTGAGCGCGACCGTCGATGCCGGGGCAGCGGCAGTCGAAGATCTCCGAACGGTCGCCGCGGCGGCGCGGCGTGAGTCGGCGGATGTTGACGAACTCGTTTTCGGCGTCGAGTGTGGCGGCAGCGACGCAACTAGTGGCATCGCGGCGAATCCCGCCGTCGGGAACGCCTGCGACCGGCTCGTCGAGGCAGGCGGCACTGCCAGTTTCAGCGAAACGCCAGAGTTCATCGGTGCCGAACACATCCTCGCCGAGCGCTGCGTCAACGACGACATTCGAGAACGCCTCCTTGAGCGGGTCGAACGTCGCGAATCGCTTGCGGACCTAATGGGCGTCGACATGCGCGGCGCACAGCCCTCGCCAGGCAACCAGGAGGGCGGGCTGACAACAATCGAAGAAAAAAGCCTCGGGGCGATCGCGAAGGGCGGGACGACGCCGGTTCGCGGAATTGTCGACTACGGTGAGCCGCTCCCGGTCGGCGGCGGTCTCGTCCTGATGGACACACCCGGCTACGACGTCGAGAGTGTCGTCGGGAAGATCGCCGGCGGCGCACAGGTAATCGCCTTCACCACGGGCCGCGGATCGACGACCGGCAACCCGATTGCGCCGGTGATCAAGGTCACCGGGAATCCCGCGACCTACAGCCGGATGGCCAACAACATGGATGTCAACGCGAGCACGATTCTCGACGGCGAACCGCTCGAATCTGTCGGCGAACGGGTCTTCGAGACGGTACTCGACGTCGCCAACGGGGCAGTCACCGAGGCGGAGCGCCGCGGCATGGAGGAGTTCGCGATCAACGAGATTCAGCCAAACGAGATCGCCGCCGGGGGTTCCGTATGAAAGGCACTGTCGTCGACGGTGTTGCACTGGTGATGGCCGCGGGCGATACGGTCGCGACCGCGCTCGGCGATCTTGATGCCGGCCAGACGATCGAGCGCCCGGACGGACCAATGATCGAGCTCGTCGACGATGTCCCGTTCGGCCACAAGCTCGCGGTTGCCGCGATAAACGAAGCAGGTGCGGTTCGCAAGTACGGGGAGGTGATCGGCACCGCTGAAACCCGGATCGAACCGGGGACATGGGTGCATACACATAACTGTCGGAGTGCCCGCGGACGGGGTGACCTGACGGCGGATATTCGGGACGGTGAGCACCCATGAGAGCGAACGTACCCTCGACGGAAATCGAGGAGCGCCGGCGCGGGGACGAGCGGGTCGCGGTCCGGAACCGTGTGCTCGTCTTGCCTTCGGTCATCTGCTCGCACGTCGTCGCTGACGAGATCGCAGATCGTGTCGATCAGGCGGTGAGCGCCCCGCATGACCACGGCTGTGCACAGATCGGGGCAGACAACGCACAGACCAAACGCACGTTCGTCAGCGTCGGCCGGAATCCGAATATCGCAGGAACCGTAGTTGTCGGTCTCGGCTGTGAGGCCGTTCAGAGCGACGAGGTGGTCGCGGAGCTCGCCGAGTACGACATCCCGGTTCGCGAGACGATCATCCAGGAGGCCGGTGGAACCGACGAGTGTATCGCCGAGGGGATCGCCCAGGCCGACGACCTCGCCGGCGAGAGCGAGCACGGTCGGCCAACCGTTGAGCTCGGCGACCTGACGGTCGGGGTCGTCGCGAGTGACTGCGACAGGTCGACCCGCAAGACTGTCGACCCGCTGATGGGGAGGCTCGTCGATGAGGTTACCGAAGCCGGTGGCCGCGTTGTTGTCGCGGGAACCGAGCGGTTCGTCCCGCATGCCGACGAGATCCGTGGCCGCTTCGCCGACGCCCACGCTGAGAGGACCTTCGAGGCGTTGCTTGACCGCCACGAACGCCAGTCGGCGCGAGCCCCGCCGATTCGACGGGCAGCAAGCGAGGCGGGCGCGGCGAGCGCGACCGACCTTCTCGGGGACCAGCCGATTGCGGACGTGCTTCAGTACGGCGAGCGGGCAACCTGCGACGGGGCGGTCACGCTCGTCGATGCGCCTTCGCAGGTCGAGGAGGCCGCGACGGCACTCGCCGCTGCCGGGGCACACCTCATCGTGCACGCGACGAGCGAGGGCGTGCCGACCGGTCATCCGGTCGTGCCGATTCTCAAGATCACCGGCGACTCTCGAACCGCCGCCGTACTCGGCTCCGATATCGACCTCGACGCGTCGGCGCCAGACATCGACCTGCAGGAGGCGGTCGGGGGGGGTCGCGAACGGCGAGCGCACCTGCGCAGAGCGCCACGGGCTGACCGAGTTCGCGATTACGCGAGTCGGGCCCTCGATGTAGCGCTATCGGCGCCGACCGGCTCGCCCATAGCGAACGACTAGTGCTGGGGAGGCCCTCGATTATATGGAAGCGCAGACGGAACAGCAGAGCAAAGCGAAGCTTCGGGGAGCGGTGAGGTGTGGCACATCAACTATTCCTTATCGGTACCGGTGGATCGCGCGAAACGTGGTGCCGAGAGTTCCTCCAGCAAAACGTCCCCTTGTTCCCCAGGCGCCTCCAGTCGGGCGAGTTGGGCCCGTCAATCACCTCTGCGGCTGATATACGGTCAGCGCCAAAACGTGTGATGGCTGGGCTGGCAAGCTACTCCATGGCCTCGAGGAGTACCCTATGTTGGTCAGTGAGGCGGTTCACTACCCTGATTTGCTCACACACATGGAGGTTGAACGGACCGAGACGGTGTTCTGTTGCTCGTGAAACCCGCCGTACTCGGAGTTCGCTATCGACCCCAATACATGGGCATTCAGTTCACCATGGAAAACGGCACGACGGTAGCGTATGAAGGGAATCAACGCCAGTGTGTCGGCCTAGGCGGCGACTGAGAGCTATATTGCTAATGAGTTTCCGTTCTGTGACTCTTCATAGCAGTTTCTTCTAGGAAGGGTGTACCACACTCGGGGCACCGCATTAACAATTCGTTGATGTTCCGAGTAGGTCCAGCTTCCGCGTCTTCTGGCATGTGATAGTATTTCACACAGTGCAGGGTACTAATACTCTTCACTTGTTCGATTCTTAGTCGGATTGTTCATGTAGAATTTGGATCGCGGCGATAATTTCGCTCGTTCTGGGTTATATATTCTTCTGAGGTTACAACGTAAACCTCTGGGAAAGAATTTTAACAGTTTACCTGCCAGACTCAACCGAAGATTGAGTGGAAGGTCAACCTATCTTTTCTCCTATCTCGAAATCAAGCACACGATCTGCGAAGGTTTGAATGCCATCTGATTTCATCCACGGACTTAACCGACAGTGACCCACTATTGTATGTATGTCATCGATCGAGTTGACTGAAAGCCAGAAGACGATCCTCCAAGAACTCGTTGACCTCTATCGGGACAGCGAGAACGCAGTCAAAGGTCAAGCCATCGCCGAGCAGATCGACCGTAATGCAGGCACAATCCGAAATCAGATGCAGAGTTTGAAAGCCCTCCAATTGGTCGAGGGCGTTCCTGGACCGAAGGGTGGCTACAAGCCGATGGCGAGCGCTTACAACGCGCTCGACATCGAGGAGATGGATGAGCCTGCCTCCATCCCGCTGAGCCACAATGGTGATCCAATCGACGAACAGGTGATTCAGGAGATCAACCTGATGAGCGTCCACCATCCTGGGAAATGCCGCGCTGAGCTTCGAATGCAGGGGTCAGTTCGGGACTTTCATGAAGGCGACTCAGTTACGGTCGGTCCCACGCCGAAATCGAGGCTTGCGATTACTGGGACGATTGATGGAGTTGTTGGCTCCGACAACAAGCTCATCATCAGAACAGAAACGATGGAAGCACCTGTCAATTAAGACCGAAACACGTCTCTCCAACTATTCGACGAACAATCTCGAATTGTTGACGCCCCTGCTTTTGGATAAAGCGGGTAAGTCACTAACAGACTCTCAGTAACCATGTTCTTTCCGTAGAGCGACGATACAATCCGTCGCCGTTTCGGACGTACCCGGCAACCCGATCGAACCTAGTTTGACACAAACTCACCCCTATAGAACAGAAGGCGTTCGATGGAAACGGTTACGAAGGAGTGGATCCAGCGCATCAAATCCGAGCGGCCTGGTAGCCACCTCGGGTCCAGACGTAAACCGCATCAATAGCGGTGAAGGCGTAGTCCATGTCAGCGAATTGTGAGTGAAATTTGCAAGCAACGAGGCACGGGGAAATCATTCACAAACAGAGAAGATCCAACAACTTGAACTTTTATCAACATCTGACTTTGTAGTCAGTAGTGGACTAACGTTTGACCACTTTTAGAGCGTGACACCAACAATAATGCAAAAATGGCCAATAGATACTTTCGTCTGCCGAGTACACGTGGAGATGATGCCCGAAGAGGATTCCAGCGGACAATTCGGTATGCATCGACGAACAGCGCTGAAAACGTTTGGCGCTCTCGGGGCTGCTGGCGTTGCTGGTGCAACCCTTCCAGGGAGTGCAGCTGGGAAAGGCCGATTCGGTCCTTCGTGGACTCGCGAGCAGGCCGAACAGATCCGACGAACTGACGCCAATACTGCGCCACTTATCGATGAACCTGTCGACAAACTATCCGACAGCCTCTATATTTGGGATACGTGGCCCCTCCGAAACCGTGACGGCTCAATTACGAAGATCAACGGCTACCAGGTGATATTTTCCCTGACAGCGCCCAATGATGTTCCTCCAGGTGCTCGTCACAACCTCGCTCGAATTCGATACTTCTATTCGAAGAACGGACATGACTGGACACTCGGTGGTGAAGCATTTGAAAACCCACTTGGGCACCACCAGTGGGCTGGCTCGGCCATGTACGACCAGACCGAAGACCAGCTATATCTGTTCTACACAGCCGTCAGTGACGGCAATCTCCCGCCAAGGGAACGCTATCGGCAGCGTCTCGCTTTCGCCAAAGGCGCCTCGATGGAAACCTCATCCGAGGGAGTTTCACTCACAGGGAGCTTTGAACACCACAAGATCGCCGAGGCTGACGGCCAGACTTACCAAACGCTCGAACAGTCCGTGGACCAAGGGATCGTCTACGCGTTCCGTGATCCCTGGTATTTCCAGCATCCCGAAACCGGCGAGGACTACGTTGTCTTCGAAGGTAACACTCGAATCGAGGACCCCAGTGCCTACCAAAATGATTGGTACAAGTGGAACGGAAACGTCGGTATTGCTCAGGCAACGAACGAGGAGCTCACTGACTGGGAGCTCCAGGAGCCGCTACTCGAAGCAATAACCACGAACCAGCAACTTGAGCGACCTCATATCGTCGTTAATAGAGGAAACTACTATCTATTCACAATTAGCCACAAGTTCACGTTCGCGCCCGGTCTCACCGGACCGGACGGGCTGTATGGCTTCGTTGCAGACTCGATGGATGGCGACTATCAGCCGCTTAATGATGGTGGTCTCGTCGTCGCAAACCCCACCGAACAACCGTTCCAGACGTACTCTCATCTCGCACTCCCACACGGGGACAACCTCCTCGTAACGAGCTTCCTCAATTTCCAGGACCTCCCCGGAGAATCCCTTGATTCGGTTTCTGAACTCTCGCCCGAAGAGCAGAAGGCGGTCTTCGGCGGGACGCTCGCACCTAGCCTTCGTGTGCAACTGAAGGGGTCGGAGACGCGAATTAGTGCCGAACTACAGGGTGGCCAGTTCCTCCCCTCGGCAGGGAAATCAAAATCCGGAGGAAACGGAAAGAACTAGCAGGAAACCCGCCCACTGGCAAGAACTGTATCTCGTTATTTCGTAGCTGAAGTCGAACTCAATAGTTTCTCCTTCCGAGAGATATCGAGTGGTATAGAATCTCCTGAGCGAGGACTTACTTGCTCGTGACCGACTTTTCCATTACGTAATGTACACCTGCGATGTCTGCGCTGCGCCGCTTGGAAAGAGAGAACAAGATAGTCAAATTATGGGGGCGGGTAACACTTATCACGTCTGTTCGTTCAACTGTGAAACAGTCGTCCGCGAGAAACTCATTCCAGTGGCTGGGTCAAAACAGTCGGACTTTGCGAGCGACTAGTCGAATTCATTGACTTCCCTCTAACCGTTCTTGAGATGTTTTTCCGCCACATCCTGTTTATCAGCGCAGTCAGTAATCATGCTGTAAGCCAGACGACGGAGGTGGACAACCCCTTAGAATTTTTCTCGACCAATCCTGAAGGCAGAAATCATCACCGAGTCTATTGGTTTCTCGAAAGAACGAACCGGATTACGGTTTGCTCGACATGCCCACCGTACTCACGTTGTGGACTTGTACCAAGGTCCGAGAGCAAGTACTGGGCTTCTCGATACTCTCCGAGAATTGTATTACTAAAGGGAAAACAGACACCATGAAGCACGAACACAGGAGTCGTCTGATTCTACAACGTGGTATACGATTATTCGTGGATAGAGCCGGAGATTCATTCCTGCCTCAGACCATGGTCAAGATGTCCAAAAGGCACTCGAGAACCTGATCGAACCCGGTTTAGACATGAACTCAACCCCAACTCAACTTCTTGTTGGCCCACTCGTTCTCCACACGGATAGCGGCCGTCGGCGACCACTGTTGTAGGCCGCGAAACGACCGTTCACCGCGCACTAACGATTCTGTGATGGGAATAGCGCTCTGTAGTTCAGTCGTTTCGCGGTTGATCCCGTCACGTCACGTACTCTTATCCAGTTACTTGCCAACGCGCAATAACGATTTTGTCAACAGAACGTCGTCTAACTAACTTATCGCCGCGATGGATCACCGCGTTTCGAGCACACTGCCGTAGCACACACGTCGATACTTACCTCAGCCCACGATTACAGCTCTATTCTGAGTGAGAGATTCACTGTGACATCCTCCCCACCCTACCGCTCGCCTGACGGCTCGCGCTTGAGGGTGGGGCTTCCTGTTTCCGCGACGTGGTTTGCTGCGACTGGTTGAAAAGTAGTCGCCGTAGGGACCACAGTCTCCGCAGGCGTTGATTCGGCATTGCCCATGCCTATCTGGTCGATACCGCGCTGAAGGACGTTCCACGCGGCGTTTTCGTCGCGGTCGGCGGTGAAGCCACACGCCGGACACGAGTGTTCCCGCACCCACAACGGTTTGTCCGTCTCCGCGCCGCACTGGGCACACTCTTTGGTTGTTCCGTGTGGTCGAACCTCCGCGAAGTGCGTGCCTTCGCGCTCGCACTTGTATTCGAGCATTCGCCGGAACGTCCCCCACGCGGCGGATGCACGGTTGCGACTGTTGCCATCGAGTTGCATCAGACCTTTCGCGTCGAGGTCTTCGACGGCAACGAGGTCGCAGTTCTCGGCGTACCACGTCGAGAGTTTGTGAAGGAAATCCCGACGCTTCCGTTTGATGTCGGCATGGCGTCGAGCAACCTTCCGTTGCTGTTCGCGGTAGTTGTTCGACCCGTGTTCGCGGCGCGAAAGGACGCGCTGTTCGTGTTCCAGCCGCTCGCGTTCGTGCGACAGGTCGAGCGACCCGACCGCCGTCCCGTCGGTATCGTGGGCGAACTTTAGTATCCCCACGTCGATGCCGACGACGTTCTCTGGGTTCGTTGGTTTCTCCGGCAGTTCGTCGGGCGTTTCGACCGAGAGGACGGCATACCACTTGCCGGTGGGTTCGCGTTTCACCGTGACGGATTTCACGGTCGCATCGGTGGGAAGGTCGCGGTGAGCGACGACGGGGATACTGCCAATCTTCGACAGCCACAGTTCGTCGCGGTCGCTCTTTTGGTCGAGCTTGAAACCGGACTGACTGTATGTGAACGAATGGTAGTATCCCGCTCCTTTCCATCGGAGTTGACCGACGCGGTGGCCGTTCTCTTTCAGACCGCGAAGCGTCGAGAGATTGTCGTACAGGCGTTGAACGACCTTCTGAAGCATTTTGGAGTGGACTGCGCGTAGGTCGTCCCACCACTCCTTGAGCTTCGGTAGTCGCTGCTGCTCGTTGTACGACGACGTGTTCTCGACGCGATTCAATCGGTGGAGAAAGTGGTTGTAGACCTGTCGGCAGGTGTCCAGCGTCCACGCTAACTGCTCTGCTTGAGCGGGCGTGGGGTTGAGCCGGGACTTGTAGTTGAGCATGGTCTACTCGTCTGGATTCGGTTCGGAGGTACGAACGACCTTGACGGTCGCGCCGACCCATCGGCGTGGGACGAGAACGTGAGCGCCGTTGCCGGTGGGCTTCACTTCTCCGTCCACAACTTCGTGGCCTTCGACCTCGTGCCGGTCCATCGGTAGAGTATAAACGTTGTAGAAACATAAACGTATCGCTCGTGGTCCGGTCAGCCGACACGCCGAAACCTCGGGAGGTCAGACGATGACGGCGTTGACGAGACGCTTCGCGTCTCGTTCGCACACCAGAACGCGAAGCGTTCTGGGGACGCTGTATCCCCTCCCTACTCGCGCTCCCTCCGGTCGTGCTCCTTGAGGGAGGGGCCTTAGCGCCTGAAATTAGGTAATCGCTGCGGAGAACGTCCTATCAAGAAAAGGCAGCTTGATGCTTTTTCACAAAGACTATGTAAATGGCGACTCAGTTGATGATACTGGTCAACGGACCAGAAAAGGAAACTCGAAAGCAGGGTGATGCCACGCAACGGGGTTTCCCCTTTTGCGAACCCTACTCCCGAGCTACATCAGGATAGTTGATTCGCGATAATGAGTCTTGTGGTGGTTGCTAACGTAGTATAAACAACGGTTAGCTTTAGCCTCAATTATTTTAAATACCCTGTTGCACGTTCAAAATCAAATCGCCAGACGGAACGATCGGGCCTGAATCCGGACTCCATCAGTAGAGTTGGTGAAACGATGGAACGATTTTTGATAGAAATGGCTGAATCGGCCGGTAGATCAGCCTGATTGGTCGAGCTTCTTTCAGAAAAAACAGCCGCCTGAGAGCGATGCCTCTCAGGCGGCGACACCTGTTTTTTGGACAGATGGCGCGACCGTCAGATGAGCCGACTCGGTGACCGTATCAACCCTGGTTTGTTCTGCCGTTGTGCAGTGAGAGACGCTGCAACCAGCGCTACTGCCGAGAGAACGACGTGAGTCTCAACGTTGTTCTTCTTGCGTGCGCGGACGCGATCAAGGCCGGTAAAGGACTTCAGACGCGAGAATACGCGCTCGACACCTGCCCGCAGGTGTCGATGCATCCGTTCTTTGATTGCCTGAAAAATGTACGTCTCCTCGACGTTTCCGACGGAAACACCGTACTCCGAGAGTTGCTTCTGTGGCAGCCGCTCCAGAGCGTCGTAGGGACTGTCGACCTCCTCGCCGTGTTCCTTGAACAGTTCCTTGATTTCGTCCTTGATCGTTGCTAACGGCGACGATCGGCGAGGATTGATCGCCGTCAGCAACGGACAATCGAGCTGATCCTGACAGAAGTCGCGGTTATCCTGACTGTCAAAGCCGGCATCGGCGAGGGCTGCCTGGAGATCGTCAGTGTCGTACCGCTCGTTGAACTCCTCAACGAGCGGTTCGAACGCCGCACTGTCGTTCCTCTTGCCGGTCTCCATCGTGATGGCGACCGGCAGCTCCGTTGCCGCATCCACCACGAGAAACACCTTGTACCCGTAGAACGATCCTTCGTGTTTCCCCCAGCTCGCACCTTCAACTTCGCCATTTTCGATCTCATCACGCGTATTCGCCCACGCCGCGATGTGCGTTCCATCGATCACGACGAACTCACCGCCATGTTCGTGATCGGCAAGCAACTCGCCGCACATCGACTGGAGGCAGTCTCGGAGTTCATCGGGATGAAGTTCATCGAAGGCCCGCCAGAGCGACGTCCCATCCGGGACGTCCTCTGGCTCGGTGTAGTCGAGAGCCTCTCGAAATGAGTGATTGCGCTGAAGACGGCGTTCGAGGGCGTCGAAGGAGTCGCCCTCGAACTGCCGCAGGACGAGTGCGGCAGCTCGTTCGGGAGAGATTGACTGAAGTTCCGAGACAGCGACCGAGAGGAAGGTTGCAACGAGTTCGTCACGGTAGAGGTAGCCGTCGTCAGCAGGATCGTCGTGAGTGACATCGGCTGGCTGGTCGGTTTCACGCTGAGCCAGCTGGTCGTCCCTGCGGGACGGCCAGCTGTGGGTGTAGACGGTGGTGTCTAGCCATTCCGTGGCGTGTACTTCCTGTTGGTCAGCGAGCTTCTGGAGTGGGCGGTAGGAGCGACGACCGAGAAGGTCGTTTGCTTCGGATGCGGTCAGCCCGGATGGACGGCGGAACGCGAGGTGTTTGAGCGTCGGCTTGGCGTCTTCCTTGCGGTGGAAGACGGCGACGCCGTCATCCACCTCGGGCCGCCAGAACCCGTCGTGAGTGGATCGGTGGCCGACGATGTGCTTGCTGGCGACGTACTCGTTGTTGTGGTTCAAGGAAGTGTAGAAGGGGGCTTGGGAGGCGATGTTAGTGATGTACCACGCCGGCACGTCGGTGCCGGCGCGGAGATCGTCCTTGGAGGCGACCTCGCCGTGGGTTTGGAGGTATCCACGAACGGTGATCTTATGCGAATAGGCGGTGTTGTCGCAGGCGTCGGAGGTGCTGGTACTCATAGCACTACTCCGACTTCTAGTCTAGTGAAAGTGACTATTCCTGCAATTAGTGACTGCTGTACGATATTTCCGAGCTGATTTCGAAACCATGCAACGGGCTATGAGAGCTAATGAAATCGCAAGACTGTTCGCCATCAACAATGTGCTACACATGAGCGTAACCAACTTCTGGAGTTAGCTAAAGACGAATGGTCATAGGTCGGCCTCAGGTAGCCGGGCGTCTCAGTCACACAAACTGTTATTCCGAACTCCTGTCGATGTCAGGAAAATAGTAAAGATTGGTCGCAGTCAACAGGCTTAACGCCGATACGCTATTTCAGATGGGTATGACATGGTCCAATCAAGAGTGGTGGCCAGACCGACTCCGACTGGACGTTCTCGACGATAACACTGCGGATACCAATCCGTACGGTGAGGAGTTCGACTACGCCGAGGAGTTCGGGAAGCTCGACCTCGAAGAGGTGAAGTCGGACATCGAGGACGTGATGACGGACTCACAGGACTGGTGGCCGGCCGACTACGGCCACTACGGACCGTTTTTCATCCGAATGGCGTGGCACAGCGCTGGGACGTACCGCACTGCTGACGGTCGAGCCGGTGCAGCCGGTGGCCTTCAGCGCCTCCCGCCGGAGAGCAGCTGGCCGGACAACGTAAATCTCGACAAGGCCCGTCGCCTGCTCCAGCCGGTCAAAAAGAAACACGGCAAGAAGCTCTCGTGGGGAGACCTCATCGTGCTCGCGGGGAACGTCGCCCTCGAATCGATGGGCTTCGAGACGTTCGGCTTCGCCGGTGGCCGTGAGGACGCATTCACCTCCAACGAGGTCGTTGAGTGGGGTCCCGAAACGGAGTGGGAGACAACCTCGCCCGAGCGGTTTGACGACGGCGAGGTCGGCAATCTCAAGGACCCGCTCGGCAACACTGTAATGGGTCTCATCTACGTGAATCCTGAGGGACCGTACGGCGAACCGGACGTTGAAGGATCCGCGAAGAACATTCGCGAGGAGTTTAGCCGGATGGCGATGGACGACGAAGAGACCGTCGCGCTCATCGCTGGCGGCCATACCTTCGGGAAGGTTCACGGCGCGGATGATCCCGAGGAGCACGTCGGTCCCGAACCCGAGGCAGCACCGATCGAAGAGCAGGGCCTCGGCTGGGCCCAGGAGTACGGAGACAAGATCGGCGGTCTCGACGTGATCTCGAGCGGCATCGAAGGTCCCTGGAATGCCACGCCGACCGTGTGGGATATGAATTATCTCGACAATTTGTTGGACTACGATTGGACCTCCGTCAAAGGGCCCGGCGGTGCCTGGCAGTGGCAGCCAGTCGGCGACGACATCAATGACGCACCCGGTGCGCGGGATGCCTCGGAGACAGAAGAGCCGATGATGCTGACGACGGATGTCGCCTTGAAACACGACGATGACTACCGGGAGATCCTCAAGCGCTTCCAAGAGAACCCCAAAGAGTTCCAAGAGACGTTCTCGCGGGCGTGGTACAAACTGATCCACCGCGACATGGGCCCGCCCGAGCGGTTCCTCGGTCCGGAAGTTCCCGACGAAACGTTCGTCTGGCAGGACCCCGTCCCGGATGCCGACTACGAACTCGTCGGCGATGAGGAGATCGCCGAACTCAAAGAGACACTCCTTGCCTCGGATCTCTCACGCTCCCAGCTGGTCAAAACTGCATGGGCATCGGCATCGACGTACCGCGACAGCGACAAGCGCGGCGGTGCGAACGGTGCACACCTCCGTCTCGAACCCCAGCGAAGCTGGGAGATCAACGAGCCCGAGGAGCTGGAAACGGTACTCGAAACCCTCGAATCTGTCCAGACGGAGTTCAACGACTCGCGCTCCGACGACGTACGCGTCTCGCTCGCCGACCTCATCGTGCTCGGCGGGAACGCGGCCATCGAGGAGGCTGCGGCGGACGCCGGCTACGACATCGAGGTGCCGTTCGAACCTGGTCGCACGGACGCGACCCAGGAACAGACCGATGTCGAGTCTTTCGAGGTGCTCGAACCGAAGATCGACGCGTTTCGGAACTACCTCGGCGGCGAGTACGATGACCTCTACGACTCCCCGGAGGAACGGATGGTCGACAAGGCAGAGCTACTGAACCTGTCCGTTCCGGAAATGACGGTGCTCGTCGGCGGGATGCGTGCACTCGGCGTGACCTACCAAGACACCGGCCGCGGCGTCCTCACGGACCAGCCGGGCACGCTCAGTAACGACTTCTTCGTGAATCTGCTCGATATGGACTACGAGTGGGATCCAGTCGACGAAGACAACGGGCTCTTCGAAGTCCGCGACCGCAACACCGGCGAGGTCGAGTGGGAGGCCACTCGTTTCGACCTGATCTTCGGCTCGAACACTCGCCTCCGCGCCACCGCAGACGCTTACTTCGCTGACGACGCCGAAGAGCAATTCGTCGAGGACTTCGTGGATGCCTGGAGCAACGTGATGCAGCTCGACCGCTTCGACCTCGAATAGCAATTCGGCATCCGGGATTGTCTACTCTATGCATGGTTGCCAGATCCGCTCAGAATTGCCGAACACCACTCACGAGCGGAAGAGATAGATACATTCACTAGGTGAAAAACCGGTTCATTGGGATGACCGCTACAGATTCGACACTAGCGAGAACATAAGTCATTCTCATAATAGCCTATACGCTCTTCGGAAGCAGATTGTTGGTCGGATAGAGCTGGCGCTGTGAAAGCGTAGCGGGCATGGGAGATGCGTCAGCATCACTCGACTATGTTCCCAGTTGAAGTGTTTCGCTCGGAGGCGAGCGCCGCGAACCAGCTGGAGCAGGTTCGCTGGCGCGACGATGGCTCTCGCCGCACCGAGGAACCTCGAAAGACAAACTCACAACTATCTCAGACTCTTCGGTCTTCGCCGGAGAATCCTACGCAAATCCGGACGAGAAGCCTTGAGAGAAATTGTTCGGACTGTTCTCTGACTCACCAACAACGTCCTTCGAAATGAGCAAAAGGTACATAATAGTAGCTCTGGTAAAAGAGGATGCTCATGACTGAAAACGTAGCGAACGGGTTCACGACCGACATCGAGGAGGACACCCTCGAAAATGAGGATTATCGCCGCGTGCTGTACACCGGTGAGAACACCCAGCTCGTTCTCATGACCCTCCAACCGGGTGAAGAGATCGGGCTCGAAACCCACTCAGATATCGATCAGTTTATCCGGATCGAAGCAGGGACCGCACAAGTAGTTCTTGACGACGAAGAGATTTCCCTCGAAGACGATGATATCGTAGTGATTCCTGATGGAGCTGAACACAACGTCACAAATACGTCAGAGGAGGAAGCCCTTCGGTTGTATACGCTCTATAGTCCACCAGAGCATCCAGACGGCACCGTACACGCGACGAAGCAGGATGAGCCGGAGGACCACTAAACTTTATCGCTCTTCGGAAGCAGGTTGTTGGTCGAGTAGCGCTGTCGCTGTGAAAGCGTAGCGGGCAAGGGTGACGCGGCAGCGTCACCCGAATGCAATGTTCCCAGTTGAATTGCTTCGCTCAGAGGCGAGCGCCGCGAACCTGCTGGAGCAGGTTCGCTGGCGCGACGGCCTCTACTGCCCGCACTGCCGGTCTGAGTCGGTGATCAAACACGGCAGCTATCGAGAGTATCAACGGTATCTCTGTAAGGATTGCGACCGAACGTTCAACGACAAGACCGGCACGACCTTCGCGCACGCGAAGATCGGCCTCGACAAGCTCTTGTTCGCGTTCTACTCGTTTCTCCGGTTCAACACGAGTATCCGCCAATTAGACGCTGAAATTGACGTTTCGTATCGCTCGCTTCGCCGGCGCGTCGAGCAGTTCGCCAGAACGCTCGACGCGCCAGCCATCTCCCTCGTTGGCCCGGTCGAGATTGACGAGTTCTACGTCTCTGCCGGGAAGAAAGGCCGCGAGCGCGACCGATAATGACCCAGAGAAGTTATGAAGATAGCAGAGTAGTTTACCGTAGGTTTTACCGTAAATTCGCTACCTTGGTTGGATATGCCTCCAGATGGGTACACAACCGTCACAATCAGCGATAGCTTGGCAACGAAGCTAACGCGGATCATGGCTTCTCATGATCGCTCTAGCTACGCTGAAGCGATCGAGTATGCTGCTGATGCGACCCTCGCCCAAGAGGATGAAATCACCGTACAGGAGTTGGTTCAGTTGCTCGCTGAACGGATCGAAAAGCCGAACGAAACTGATTTACCGTAAAAATTACGGTAAAGGTTTCACAACTTCTCTCAGTCATTAGAGTCGCGCTCGCGTGGCCTCTCGAAACGCGGACGAGGAACGTACGAGGGGGACAAACCGCCAGTGTTCACGCTCGTTGATCGCGGCAGCGGTCAGCGATACGTCGTCCCGGCGAAATCCGCCGACGAAGCGACCGTGCGACTCCTTCTCGACAACCGCGAGAAGGAGTCGCTGACCGTCTATACTGACGGATTTCGGGCCTACGATCCACTCGACGGTGACGAGAGCTTCCACCGAGAATCAGTAATTCACGGTGACGGCGAGTACGTTGATGGAGACGCGCACGTGAACACGTGCGAGAGCCACGCGTCGCTGGCGCAACGGTGGCTCTCGCCGCATCGAGGCGTCTCAAAGGACAAACTGACCGCGTATCTCAGACCGTTCCAGCTTCGGCGACGAATCCTCCGCAAACCGGGTCGAGAAGCACTGAAACAGATTATCCGAGCAGTTCTCTGACTCACCAACAATGTACTTCACAAGAGCGTCTCTCGTAAGAGAGAGCATGCTGTTCCAGCCCCTGCACAGACCAACAAACACCGTTGATCCGCTTTTGCCTCAGAGATTTCCAAAGCCGGATAGAGGTTAGTCACTCTCAGCCTCTTCAAAGGCCGGTCGTTGGATCCTCCCTTCCAGCTCAGGGCTGACACCCCACTCTTGGGCATATTCAACGAGCGCCTCATACGCCGTTCCAGCCGTTTTGGTTACCTCACTACTATCGAACGTCGAGAATAGATGAGTTGTCTCGACGTGATGAGAATCAACAGCGACAGAATACATCTGATCCTCTGCAACAGGGTTACCATTCACGGCTGCATCAAGAAGGGAATTCGTCTGGTCATTCCAAACGATGGTCGCTCCACTTACGTGACCAAACCACCAGTCGGTAGCTTCGGGATAGCGGTACGTGACTGCGAGTTCACGAAACGATTCGAGAAGTTGTTCGCCGGAGAGTTCGACGACACACAGGTCGTTGTCAAATGGAAGAACGCCGATGAGGTCTGCAGAGGTTATAGAACCGGTGAGCGGCTCGTTCTCGCGGATCCCGGCCCGCATTAGACTAACTTCAGCATCCGCTCGCCAACGTAGGGCGTCAGTCACGAAGTTCCCGATCAGGCTTTCCCCTGCCAAGCGCGCCCGGTCGTGTACTGGTATCGGGTCGTTGAGCGTGGCCACTACATTGGTAAGCCCGGTTTCATCCATTCGGGTTCGTAGAGCTGACGAGACGCCTTCATCAAGCGCACCATCGCTAACCTCGTGTCTGGTAACAGTTGGATCGTCACCCTCGAAATTGACTGAAAGGAGATACCGGCCGTTTGAGCCAGGACGAGCGACGAGAGTTCCGTCAATGTACTCAGTATGTGGTGTATGCTTGTGCCCGCCGAGGACCGCGTCGACATCAAGTGCCGTAGCGAGGTCAGTGTCGTCGCCACAGTGCGAAAGCACGACGAGAGTATCCACGCTGTCCTGAAGTTCGTTAACGCTCTCAGCAGCAGCGGAGACGGGGTCAGTGAAATTGAGAGGCTCCGCCTCAGGCACCATAACTGGCGTATCAGGGGTTGCAACGCCGATCAGCCCGACTCGGTGATTCTCGGTTTCGATGACGGTGTGTGACAGCGTTCCTTCGTCGGCGGAAAAACGCTCGTTTCCCGAGAAGACGTTCGCGCAGAGCCATGGCTGTGGTGAGTCACGAATCTGCGAGCGGAGAGGGTCAATTCCGTAGTCGAAATCGTGATTCCCGGGGACATCGGCATCTGGTTCGACGGCGTGGAAGAAATCGAATGCCTGCTTTCCATGGGTGACGAGCGAGAGGACACCTGGGGCCGTGTTGTCACCGCTTCCTGTGACGAGAGTCTGTTCGTCGCGCAGGCGGTTGATAAGCCCAGCGAGGCGTCCAATGCGTTCAGGATCGTCATAGGCGTTCTCGATATCAGAGTAGTGGAGGATCTGGAGAGGCATACTGGCAATCATCTCAGCCGCTTTTCAAAGATATTTCGGAGGCTACAGCGAGTGTTGATGTATTTTATTGCTGATTTTCTTATAGTTCAAGCGATTCCCTCACTGTCGCAATCGCTTCAGGAGGAGTAGCTTCTTCCCACACCCTAGAGGAGAAGAAACATGGACAGTACTGACCACGATTCGGTTGCTGAGGCTGTACATCAACGTGCTGAACGGACGCTTACTGACTTGGATGAACGCTGGGACTACGAGCGTATTGAGCCACTTCTCGTCGAGCCAATGCCGAACCACGACGACCCAATCTATCCAGAAACGGCCGACGAATTCGAGGACGAATCCTACCCGTATGCGGCAGGAGCGGTCGTTGTAAACGACAATGCCGAGCTGCTCTGTGTGCGAAACCCCGTTCGTGAGTGGGAGACGCCTGGCGGGGCGGGCGAACCGGGTGAAGTGCCCGCGGAAACCGCTCAACGTGAAACCCGTGAGGAAACCGGCATCGAGTGCGAAATCACTGGTGTCCTTTTCGCCCGTCTGATGAATGTTGACCTCGGTGGACCAGAGCCCCTCCCGATACCCGTTATCGTCTTCACTGCAGAACCGAGTGGCGGAGCAGAACTGAGCGAAGCAGAAATCGAAGCGAATCCGGAGATCACGGATTTGGCGTGGTTTAGCCACGACGAACTCCCTGAAGAAATGCGCGAGTACACACGAAAACACGACTACCTGCGTTCGTTAGCGACTGGTTCCAGTACTCATTAGAGCAGCTGAGATTCCCCACTTGCTAAGTCCAGCTACCTTCGTAGATTCCCCATGAACGATATCCTTCCTGAAGATCGTTCTCCAGAGCCAATAACAGTTGATTCGCTGGTAGAGGACTTACGATCTCTCGGTGTTAAAGCAGGTCAAACGCTACTTGTCCACGGATCGCTATCTTCCCTCGGATGGGTCTGTGGCGGCGCTCCTACGGTTGTGGACGCGCTGCAAGAGGTTACTGGTGAGGAGGGAACTCTCGTCATGCCGACGCACTCACCAGGAAATAGAGACCCGACTGATATGCAAAATCCACCCGTCCCCGACTCGTGGTACGATACGATTCGAGACCAGATGCCGCCGTTCCGGCCAGCCGTGACTCCGACACAGGGGATGGGTGCTATCGCTGAGTGTTTTCGGTCCTATCCAGATGTTCTTCGGAGCAAGCATCCCCAGCACTCGTTTGCGGCGTGGGGAGCCGATGCTGAGTTCGTCACTGAGGACCATTCGTTAGCGTATTCGCTCGGCAAGGATTCGCCACTAGCTCGTATGTATGACCTCGATGGTGACGTCTTGTATCTGGGAACGTCCCACGAAACGAGTACATCTATCCATCTCGCTGAGTATCGAGCCGACCTCGACCTGGGTACTGATACGCATGGTAGCGCAGTACTCGTGGATGGAGAGCGTGAGTGGGTGTCCTTTGGGGACCTCAATTTCGATGATGGGGACTTCTCAGAGTGTGGCGCAGCATTTGAGCGTTGTAAACCGAAGGCATGCAGAACGGGGGCCATCGGTGATTGTGAAGCAAAACTCCTCTCTCAGTCAGAGCTTGTGGACTTTGCCATTGAATGGCTCGAAGCAAACCGCTGTTGAGTATGGTCATTCATTCCTAGCGCCGCTCACTCCCGCTTAGAATCCGATGGGAGGTACGGCAGCGAGCTAACAGGGCAGAACTGTGGAAATTCGGTGAGAAGGTGTCGAAGGATGTGGATGTGCCCTGACCCAACGACGAGAAGCACCCGGTCAGTATCGGCGTCCACAGCGCGCCAGATGTTGTGAATCATTCTGAGGTTCCGACGATACCACTTGGCGAGCGCATCGGGGCCGGCATAGCTGTCGCCTTCACCATAGCGAAGGAATTCCTCGAACATTCCATCATTGTAGTGGAGAGCAGCTTCTTCGTTGAGGTAGCGATGGTACTCGGTGATAGAGCTATCAGTGAGGCGCTCATCCAGGGATTCCTGTAATCGATCTCGGTCTAATTGTGGAGTGTCTACCTTCGGTGTGAGGTCGGCTTCATCTTCTAAGCGCTCGAAATCAGGATCTTCTCCGAGCATCTCGGGAACGTCGACAGGCAAAACCCGGTCATGATCGAGTCGATCGGCGAGCCGGAATCCAACTTGAATGACCTCACTCCGGCATGCCATTCCGTCGTCGTCTCGCTCGGGATGATGGGGAGCGAACGTGTGCTCTTCATCGTATGCGATCTCCCCCTCGTGATAGCGCGTATAGAGCTCGTTCACTTCCTGCCCCAGAGAGGCAGGTCGTTCAACGGCGACGTAGTCTAGTTCGACTGGCTCGAGGTGCGAGACCAAGGATTTGAGTTCGTTCTGCCGAGAATCCGCAAGAACGTCGTCGGCACTGACATTGACGTCATCTAATCCGGGTTCATCCATGTGGTACGTTCCAAGAAGTACGACCTCCACCTGTTCAGGAGTTGGTGTTGGCCAGGTCGGCGTCTTTCGAGCAGTTGCCCGTGGTCTGAGCATTATGATTCCCTTGAGACGATATCGCAATAAACCATGCGGGTACTGCAATCCAGCTAAGCGGCAGTACGTTCTTTGTCGATGGAGTACAAATCAAAGACAAGCTTCGAGTATGCCAACTCTGCTTCACTATTCTGACGTTGAGAACGCGTTTGACCGACCTGAGCGTATCGCGCGACTCGCAAGCGCGCTTCAATCGCCTCCTGACGCTGTTGTCGTCGGGTCTGGCGATGAGCTTGCTGGAGTGATTATTGCCAGCCTTCTTCTCTTAGTAGCCGGTGCAAGCATCTTATCGGCTACAATCGGACTGCCCTAACAAACTGTGATAGACAAGCTGCCAGTAGCGCGCACGATCACTCTGGAAAGATCTATTCCGGGTTTGGTCTGGCAGGCTCGCCGTGTAGGTCCGGATATATGTACCCCAGAAGCAAGACTAACCCATTGAAAAAGCCACCAGCAACGATAAGCAGAGGGAGGCTGGCCTCCGCTGGATATCCAAATACTACTAGTCCTGAAACGAGCAACAGGCCGGTGAGGTTCAGCAGTAGAAAACCATAGGCCCGTTGTTTGGCAGCCATCCCGACTGCGAATGCTAGAGCTCCCACTGGGAAAAGTGCGCCAGCTATCCAAGCCTCGTCAGTGATCGCCGTGAGCCCTATCCAGAGGCTCATTAAGATACTTGCCCATCCCATGACTTCTCCCAGTTTGAGCTGCCGATTGGTGGTCAGTGACGCTCGTATATTGCTAAGAACTGTCA